>NZ_CBAICG010000010.1:0-115611 GCF_964715405.1 Solirhodobacter sp.
GTAAGCGCGACGGCGTTGCCCTATGCGGCGAGGCTTGACGGCTGCTTGAAGCGCCAGGGCATCAGGTCTTCGATACGGCTTTGCGGGTGGCCATCGAGGATTGAGCAGAGCGTGGCGGCGATGTAGTTGACCGGGTTCACCTCGGCCATCTTGCAGGTGGCGACGAGGGAGGCGAGCATGGCCCAGTTCTCGGCGCCGACCTCATTGCCGGCAAAGAGCGCGTTCTTGCGGGTCAGCGCGATCGGGCGGATCTGGTTCTCGACCGGGTTGGTGTCCAGTTCGAGGGTGCCGTCTTCGAGGAAGCGGATCAGGCCGGGCCAATGTGCGAGCGTATAGCGGATATCCTCGGCCAGCTGGGATTTCTGCGAGATGCGGGAGAGCTGGGCTTCCAGCCAGGGCTTGAGCGCGGCGATGATCGGGGCGGCGTGTTCATGCCGGGCAGCCAGGCGCACAGCCGCGCCCTTCCCACGGACGGTCTTCTCGACCTGATAGAGCAGCGCGATCTGGCGCAGCATCTCTTCGGCGATGGGTGAGCGGTCGCTGTCGAAGCGCTTCACGAACCGGCGGCGGACATGGGTCCAGCAGTAGACCAGTTGCCACGGGCCATTGTCGCGCGTGACCTCGGTCATCACGTTGTAGGACTGGTAGGCATCGCATTGGAGGAACTGGCCGCGGTATCCGGCGAGGAACTTCAACGGATGCGCCTGGCCCCGGCCGGGGGCATAGTGGAACAGAACGATGGGCGGGCCGGCACCGCCATGGCCGCGATCATCGGCGACGACGGCCCAGAAGTAGCCGCTCTTGGTGGCCTTGCGGCCCGGGTCCAGCACGGGTGCCCGCGTTTCGTCGACGAAGATGCGATCTGCCCCGCGCAGATGGGCGCGCATGTGGTTGATGACGGGCGTCAGGTGGAAACAGGCGCGGCCGACCCAGTTGCCGAGTGTGCCGCGATCCAGATCGATCCCCTGCCGCTTGAAGATCTCGGCCTGACGGTAGAACGGAAGGTGGTCGCCGAACTTCGAGACGATGATCCAGGCGATGAACAGCTCCGTGGGTAACCCGCTGGGGACGACATGCTCGGGCGCATGCGCCTGTGCCACGGCCTGCGAGCAGCGGCGGCAGCCATATTTGGGCCGCCGCGTGACCAGCACCCGGAACTGCGCCGGGATCGACGAGGATCAGCGAACAGTCCGGGGGACTGATCGCCCGAGGAGGGTCGAGCCGCTCCGACACGTCTTCGCCGATCTTCGCCATTTCACCACAGCCACAGGGGCATTGCTTGCTGGCAGGCTCGATCACCCGCTCGACCCGGGGCAGATGCGGCGGCAGATGCCCACGGTTGCGCGCGGGCTTGCGGGGCGTCTCCGCCCCCTTTCCGCGCAGCGCTCTCTCAGCCTTCTCCTGCGCGGCCTCAAGCACGCCCTGGGCCAATTCGGCATCCTCGAGCGGCAGGTTGAACTGGTCGGGCGACAGCTTCTCCGAACGCTTGCCGAACTTTTCGCGCTGCGCCGTGCGTGAGGCATGTCTTCGAGCCGACGATTGGCCTCCTGCACCTCGGCCAGCGCCGCCTCGACCGCGCCAAGTCGGGCTTTCAGCAGGGCGTTTTCGCGTGCAAGATCAGCGGCATCCATGGAACAAAGTGAATCACGAAACACGCCATTTTTCCAGCAAGAATGGGGATTTTGGGGCTCTTTCCGATCATCCTGCTGCCAGTGGACGACGCGCATGCTCCGGCCGGACCAACCGCCAATCCAGTCCCTCGAACAAGGCCGCCAGCTGCGCAGAGGACATCCGCATTACCCCGTCGCGCATCTGCGGCCAGACGAATTTGCCCCCCTCCAGCCGCTTGTGAACCAGCACCATCCCGGTCTGATCCCAGACCAGCAGCTTGATCCGGTCCGCGCGCTTCGCACGGAACACGAAGACCGCCCCGCAGAACGGGTCCAAGCCGAACATCTCCTGCACCGCCAGCGCCAGGCCATCGATGCCCTTGCGGAAGTCGACCGGCCGGGTCGCAACAAAGGCCTTCACCGGCCCGCCCTGACCGAACATCACGATGTCGCGGCCCGTGCCGCCCGGATCGCCCGCGTCAGGTGTCCCTCCTCGGCGCCAGCACCCGCGCGGATGACAACATCGCCCACGACGATCTCCAGGTCGAACACGCCACCCGCAGGCGCGGCATCAGACGTGGAATTCTCGACGACCAGTTCGGCGAACATAGGCAGCGCCGCCACGCTCTCGGGCACCACAAAGTTGCCTTTGCGTATCTGCTTGCGCCAATCGTAGATCTGCCAGCGGGTCGTGCCATGCTTGCGCGCAACATCGGCCACCTTCACCCCCGGCATCATACTCTCGGCTGCGATCCGCGCCCGATCCGCCTTGGTGCGCTGCCGACGGCCGCTCGGACCCTCGATCACCTCAAGCCGCGAAACCCAACCACCCCTTGAGCCGTCCAAATGGACGCCCACTTTGCCGTCTCTCTCCAAATCCAAATCCTCCGCCGCACATGTGCGCGAAGAATGCCCGCATCAGATCAGCAATGGCAGGAGGTGGTCGACGTCGCGCTTACCAAGGACAGCAGGTCGGGCCAACAAGGCGGCGGCCTCGGACACCATCGGGCCGAAATCGCCCAGGTTCGAGTGGCGTCGGCGCGGGTTGCAGAAGCGCGCGATGCAGTCGCACGGGTCGGCGCGGGCGTCGGCGCGGCGGCAGCCCACAGCCTGAACCCTGCGTGGCATCAAGTCTTGATGCGGCAAGGCCTCTGCCCGTGCTGGCGGTGGCCGCTCGGGGCTGGTAAGCGCTGGGGCCGGAGCGGCGTGGGGCCGCGGCTGAGGGGTGTGCCGTCTTGACCTTTCTGTTGGTGCTCGCCGGTCTCTGGGCCGGCCTTCAGAATGCGCTCGCCGGTGGGGGGTCGTTCATCACGCTGCCCGCGCTGATCTTCGCCGGGATGTCGCCGCTGGCCGCCAACATCACCTCGACGGTCGCGCTCTTTCCGGGCCAGATCACCTCGGGCTGGGCCGGGCGGCGGCTGACGAGCGGGGCCGGTCGCCTGCCGTTCAGGGCGCTCTTCGCGATCAGCATCGTCGGCGGCGCGCTGGGCGGGGTGTTGCTGCTGGAAACGCCCTCCTCGGTCTTCGCGCGGCTCGTGCCCTGGCTGGTGCTGTTCGCCACCGGCGTTTTCGCCTGGGGCAGCTTTCTGCGCCGCCCGACCGAGGGCGTGGCGCGGCTCGGGCCGGTGCAGACCGGCATCGCGCAATTCGGCATCGCGATCTACGGCGGCTACTTTGGCGGCGGGATCGGCATCCTGATGCTGGCGGCCCTGACGATGGCGGGGCTTCCGACCCGCAACGCCGGCGCGACGAAGAATGTCCTTGCGGGCGTGATGAATGCCTCGGCGGTGGTGCTGTTCGTGACCTCGCCGCAGGTGCATTGGCCGCAGGCGGTCGCGCTCGGGCTGGGGGCGATCCTCGGCGGCCTTGGTGGCGCCTGGGCGCTGCGCCGCGTGAACGAGCGCCTGCTCAGGATCGCGATCATCTGCATCGGCGTCGCGCTGACGATCGGTCTGTTCACCCGGCCGATTTGACCGCGCGGGGGCCTCAGCCCTTCTTCTTCGCCGCGACCGCCGCTTTCATCCGGGCCAGCAGTTCGGCCTTGGTTTCGCGCGCGCCAAAGGGGTTCTTTGCCGACCCCTTGGCATTGTGTTCCCGGTGCTTGGGCGCGTTCTTGGCCGGGATCGCCCCGCCGGATTTGCTGTAGTCCATCGCTCTGCCCTCACGGTTGGCGCTGCTTCAGGCTCTCTTGCCTGAAATGGCGCGGCGCTACAAGGCGGCGCCCGGACAGTAGGCAAAGCGGCGGAACGTCGCCTCGGCCGCCATGCCGGAGGTGTCGAAGGCGACCATGCCGACGAAGGCGCCGGTAAAGCTGCCATGCTCGCCCCGCCCGCCCTCGTCCGAGATCACCGCGGCGTCGAGCATCGGGCCAATCGGCTGCCAGTCGCCGCCCTGCCGCCAGGAGAACTGCTGGCGCGCATGATCGACGGCAACGCGAAGGTCAACCGGCCCCTCGCCAACCGGCACGGGTGGCGTGGGAAAGCTCAGCGCGGCATCCGGCCAGTCGCCGGGACAGGACAGGATCGTCAGCGCGCGCCCGATCCCCGGTTCATCCGTCAGCACCAGGGCGTGGACCTTGTGCCGGTTGTAATAGGTCGTCAGCCCTGCCGCCTGCTGGTAGCTGGCCGGTGTGAACGTCAGTTCGGTTTCCGCCTCGTAGCTGAAATCCTCCTGTCGCCGGGCCACGAGCGCCTGCTCGAACCAACTGCCAAGGCTCTCGCGCCCGGTCAGCACCAGCCCCTCGGGCGTCAGGTGGAAGATGCGGGCGGGGTAGGGGCTGCGCAGCCACTGGAACTCGGGCGGCAGCGGACCTTCGCCGAACGCGCGTTCAACCGCCCCGCGCGGGGTCGCCGTGGCATCCAGCGGCACCTCCATGCGCGGCACCAGTCCGCCGCCTTCCAGATAAAGCCAGCCGTCGCGCCAGACCACCCGCTCCAGCCCGGTCTCACGCCCCATCGGGCTGAACCGGCCGGGCAGCGGGCGGCTCATCAGGAAGGTGTGCCAGCCGGTGCCGTCCGGCGCCTCGACATACTGGCCGTGGCCGCTGCGCTGGATCGAGTGATCGGGCGCCGCGGCGCAGGTCATCAGGTGGCGGTCGGGGTGGGTTTCATAAGGCCCCCACAGGCTGCGCGACCGCGCCATCGTCACCGCGTGGTCATAGCCGGTGCCGCCCTCGGCGGTGGTCAGGTAATACCAGCCGTTGCGCTTGAAGAGATGCGGCGCCTCGGTCAGCCCGCGCGGGGTGCCGTCGTAGATGTCGGCGACCGGGCCGAACAGCCCGCGTTCGGGTGACCATTCCTGCAACAGGATGCCGTCGAACGAGGCGTGTTTGGGGTTGCCCCCGGTGCCGCGCCCGCGATGGTTCCAGCGCATGTTGACGAAGTATTTGCGCCCGTCGTCATCGTGGAACAGCGACGGATCGAAGCCGGACGAGTTCACATAGGTCGGATCGGACCAGTCGCCGTCGATCGTGGCGCTGGTGACGATGTAGTTGTGGCTGTCCTTGAACGCGCCATCCAGCCGTTTGACATCGGTGTAGACCAGCCAGAACTTGCCGTCGGCGTGGCTGAGACAGGGCGCCCAGATCCCGCAACTGTCGGGGTTGCCGCGCATGTCCAGTTGTGCGGCGCGATTCAGCGGGCGGGCCACCAGCGTCCAGTTCACCAGATCGGTGGAATGGTGGATCTGGACGCCGGGATACCATTCGAAGGTCGAGGTCGCGATGTAGTAATCCGGCCCCACCCGGCAGATCGAGGGGTCGGCGTTGAAGCCGGGCAGGATCGGATTGCGGATCATCGGGTCACTTCAGCAGGGCCTGCGCCGCGGCGGGCGGCAGCGCGTCGGGACGGGCGCAGGTGGTGGTCAGCGAGATCATCTGCCCGGTCTCGCCCGAGCGCAGGATCGCCGTCATCACATCGACCGCGTGCAAGGCGAGTTCCAGCGCGCAGCGGTGCGGCCGACCTTCGTTGATCGCCGCCGCCATTTCCGCCAGCCCGGCGGTGCGGTAGTTGGCTTTCATCACGCCGTGGTTATCCTGATTGGGGATGCCGAACGGATGTTCAGGTTGCACCAGATCCTCGATCACGCCGTCTCGCCCGGCAATCTCGACCTTGCCGGAAAACCAGTTCGGATCGGGTACGAACAGCGTGCCCTCGGTGCCGTAAAGCTCCATGTTGCCGTGCCGGTGCGCCCAGACATCCCACGAGGTCGACAGCGTGATGGTGGCGCCGTTGGCAAACTCCAGCAGCGCGTGGATGTTGGTCGGCGTCTTCACCGGGATCACCTCGCCCTTGCGCGGTTCCGAAGATATCGTGCGCGTGGCCGAGGCCATCGAGGTCAGCGCCGCCACCCGCGCCACCGGGCCGATCAACTGGATCAGGTTGGTGACGTAATAGGGCCCGAGGTCGAGCATCGGCCCGCCGCCCGGCAGAAAGAAGAAATCCGGGTTCGGGTGCCAGTGCTCCATGCCGTGGCTCATCACATGGGCGGTGCCGGCGACCACGGCGCCGATCCGCCCCGCGTCGATCGCCGCCCGCGCCGCCTGATGCGCGCCGCCCAGGAAGGTGTCGGGCGCCGCGCCGACGCGCAGCCCCTTGGCCGCCGCCAGCGCGCGCAGTTCCTCGCCCTCGGCCAGGCTCAGCACCATCGGCTTTTCCGAATAGGCATGTTTGCCCGCTTGCAGGATGGATTTCGTCACCGCGAAATGGGCATCCGGCACGGTCAGGTTCACCACCATGTCGATGTCTGTCGCGGCCAGCAGCCCCGCCACAGTTTCCGCCCTCACACCGAACTCCGCCGCCCGCGCAGCGGCAGCGGCGGGGTTCACATCCGCCACCGCGCGAATCTCCAGCCCCTTGAACAGGGGCGCAAGCCGCAGATAGGCAGACGAGATATTGCCGCAGCCAATGATTCCAACGCCTTGCATGGCAACCTCCCTTACAGCTTGCGCGCCGCCGCGAGGGCGCGGCTGGCGAAACGGTGATGATCGCTCGGCTTGTCATGCTCCATCACGAAATAGGTGCAGCCCGCCTTGCGCAGCGCGGGCAGGATCGTGGCCCAGTCGACGGTGCCGTGACCGAGGTCGGCCCAGCCATCCTCATCCAGACACTCACCCTTGGGCGCGATGTCCTTCAGGTGGGCGGCCAGCAGACGCGGGCCGTATTTCGCGATGGTGGCCATCGGATCGGCCCCGGCGCGCACCGCCCAGGCGACGTCGAATTCCAACTGGATCGACGGATCGGCAGCCAGGATCAGGTCGATCGGCAGCGCGCCGCCGGTGGTCGGTTTCAATTCGAAATCATGGTTGTGATAGCCGAACCGCAGCCCCGCATCGGTGAACCGCTTGCCGACCGCAGCCAGCCCCTTGGCATAGGCGGTCCAGCCCGCCACATCACTCGGGCGCTGATCGGGCAGGATATAGGGCACGATCACCGCCTTGATGCCGAGGGTTTTCGCGATCTCCAGCACGCGGGCGCGTTCATCCCGGCACATGTCGAACGAGAAATGCCCAGTCGGCATCGTCAGGCCGGTGTCCTTCAGCCCCTTTTCCAGCACACCAAGGGACGTGGCATCGGCGTAAAGCGCGCCGTAGCCCTCGACCTGAGCATAGCCCAGATCGGCGAGCATCTTGAGCGTCGCCTCAAGCGGCGGAAACATGCGGGAGCTGTAAAGCTGATAGGAAAAATCGGTCATGGTCGGGCCTTTCAGGTGCCGTAGGTGGCGGAATGAAGATCGCGGATCGTGAAGCGCGGCGCGCGGCCGGGCGTCGCGGGGGTGAAACGCAAAGTGGCCGGGTGGCCGGGGAACAGATGCACGGCATTGCCCGAGATGCGGCCGGACCGGTCGGCCTCCACCGCGACGAACAGGCCGAGGGCCTGCGCGGTCAGGGTGATGTCCCAGCCCCCGTCCGTTTCGGTGACGGTGTGGGCGATCCCGGCGGGCAGCAGGTCGTAGGCCTTGTAGGGCTTCGGCGCGAAGACGTCGCCGCCGAGGCGGGTGCCTTGAGCATCAGACCAGACGAAGGTCAGCATCTCGCCCGCCGCCAGCGTGTCGGCCGGGATGTGCAGCGCCATCGCGGCGGCGTCCGGCGAAACGGGGAGGGTCGCACGGTTCAGCGGCCGGGTCTCGCCCGACATGGCCACGGCGCTCGCCTCCACCGTCAGCAGCAGCACCGCGCCGGTGTCGTTGATCGCCCGCAACGCGATTCCCTCTGCCACCGGCACCGCCGAGACCGAGACGGGGGCAAAGAACGCCTTCGCCATGTGGTGCATGAGCTTCCAGCCGCCGCCGTGATCGAGGCTGGACCACGAACAGACCGGCCAGGTATCGTTCAGTTGCCAGTAGAGCGTGCCCATGCAATGCGGCTTCAGGCTGCGCCAGTGGCTGACGGCGGTCTTGATCGCCAGCCCCTGCTGAACCTGGCTGAGATAGACGAAATTCGCGAAATCCACCGGAAAGCGGAAATACCGGAACATCGTCTCGGCGATCCGCGCATTGCCGCCCGCGTTCTTCTGGTGGCTTTCCATCACCGGGGCGGCGATGTTGAAATCGGCCGGGTCGGCGAAGCAGCGGATCACGTCCATCGAGGGGTAGGACTGGAACCCGAACTCGGAACAGAACCGCGGCGAGACGTCGCGGTAATGGTCGAAATCGCGCCCCTCGTGCCAGACCGACCAGAAGTGCATGTCGCCCGAACGGTCGTCGTGCCAGGCGTCGCCAAAGCTCATCAGGCCGGGCGACGGGCTGGACGGCCACCAGATCGCGCCGGGCGCGGTGTCTTTCAGCGCCGTCTCGATGGTGCGGTTCAGCCGGTCATAGGCGACCAGGTAGCGGTCGCGGTTCTTGCGGCTTTCCTCGAACCAGGTCAGCGCGCCCAGCAATTCGTTGTCGCCGCACCAGAGCGCGAGGCAGGCGTGGTGATTGAGCCGGGCGACCTGCCCGCGCACCTCGGCCGCCACGTCGGTCAGGAAATCCTCGGTGGCGGGGTAAAGGTGGCAGGCGAACATGAAATCCTGCCAGACCATCAGGCCCAGCTCGTCGCACAGGTCATAAAACCAGTCCGCCTCATAGCGCCCGCCGCCCCAGACGCGGATCATGTTCATGTTCGCGTCCACCGCCGAGCGCAGCAGGTCGCGGGTGGCTTCGGGCGTGATGGCCGACCCCAAAGCATCCGCCGGAATCCAGTTCGCGCCCTTCATGAACACATCGCGCCCGTTGACGCGAAAGGCAAAGCGGGCGCCGGTGGTGTCGGGGTCGGTGACCAGCGCCACCGCGCGCAGGCCAATGCGGCGGCTGACCGTCACAGCGCCCAAAGTGGCGGTGAGGCCGTGCAAGCTCTGCGCCCCCTGCCCCGCCGGCCACCAGAGGTCCGGGCTTTCCAGATGCAGCACGGCCTCGGCCCGGCCCGCCGTCACCGGCGCCGAGGCACTGACCCCGGCGAGGGTGAACTGCACGGTCTCGCCCTCGGCCCCCTCGACATGCGCCGCGACGCGGACCAGCACGCGCGGGCCGGAATGGTCCTGATCGACGATCAGGGACGCAATGCGCGGCCCCTCGGGCTCCAGCCCGATCGTGCCGTAAAGCCCGAACGGCGCCAGCGCGATGTTCCAGTCCCAGCCGAAATCGCATTGCGGCTTGCGCAGCATGTTGCCGTTCGGGATCGGGCAGTTGGCGGTGTTGTAGGGCACCGGATAGGGCTGCGCCGCCTGCCGCGCCGCGCCTTCGTGCACCGGTGAGCGAAAGCGGATCGCGATCTCGTTTTCCCCCAGCCGCAGCGCGGCCGAGGCGTCGGCGCGGTGGTCGCGGAACATGCTGGCGGCGTGCAGCACCGCGATGCCGTTGATCGTGATCTCGGCCACCGTGTCGAGCATGGTGGCGACCAGCGTCAGGTCGGTGCGGTCCACGTCAAAGGTGCGGGTCAGCAGCCAGTCACGTTCGCTGATCCAGCGCAGGTCGTATTCGGTGCGGCCCCAGTAGGGATCGGGGATCAGCCCCGCCGCGTGCAGCGCGGTGATGCTGTCGCCGGGCAGCGTCATCGGGGCGGAAAAGGCCCCGGTTTCATCGGCAAGATGCCAAAGGCCGCACAGGTCGGTCATTTGGGTCACAGCCTCTTTTCCGTCGCCTTGTCGAACAGCGAGGCGCGCGCGGGGTCGAAGCCGATCAGCAGCCGGTCACCGGACCTGATCCGCGCCTGCCCATCCATGCGAAAGCGCACCGGGATGCCCGCGATGGTCGCCCAGGCCAGCGTGTCCGACCCCATCGGCTCGACGATCTCGATCTCGGCCTCGGTCGAGAACGGCAGCCCGCGCGCCGCCTCGCCTGACAGGATATGTTCCGGGCGGATGCCATACCAGGCCGGGCCGGCGCCGCGGGCACCCTGAAACGCATAATTGGTCAGCGGCAGCACCGTGCCGCCGGTGGCGAAGCCGTCGCCCGCCAGCGTGCCCTCGAAAAAGTTGATCTCGGGGCTGCCGATGAAGCCCGCGACGTATTTGTTCTGCGGCCGGTTGTAGATCTCGGTCGGGCTGTCAAGCTGCTGGATGATGCCGCCCTTCATGATCGCGATGCGGTCGGCCAGCGTCATCGCCTCGATCTGGTCGTGCGTCACATAGATCATCGTGTTCTTCAGGCGGTGATGCAGGCGCTTGATTTCCACCCGCAGGTCGGCGCGCAGCTTGGCGTCGAGGTTCGACAACGGCTCGTCGAACAGGAACACATCGACATCACGCACCAGCGCGCGCCCGATCGCGACGCGCTGCCGCTGACCGCCCGACAGCGCGCCCGGCTTGCGTTTCAGAAGCGGGCCGATCTGCAACACCTCGGCGGCACGGGCGACGCGCTTGGCGATTTCATCCTTCGGCATCCGGGCGTTGCGCAGCCCGAACGACAGGTTCCCCTCGACCGTCATCTGCGGGTAAAGAGCGTAGGACTGGAACACCATGCCGATGCCGCGCTCCGACGGCTCGGCCCAGGTCACGTTGCGCCCGGCGATGTGAATCTCGCCGTCCGACACGTCCAGGAGCCCCGCGATGCAGTTCAGCAGCGTGGACTTGCCGCAACCCGAGGCGCCCAGCAGCACCAGAAACTCACCCTGCGGGATGTCGATGTTGAGGTTGTCCAGCACCGTGACGGCGCCGAACCTCAGGGTCAGTTCCTTGACGAGGACAGAGGACATGGTTCAGCCTTTCACCGCTCCGGCGGCGATGCCGCGCACGAAGAGCTTGCCGGAGAAGAAGTAGACGAGCAGCGGCACAAGGCCGGTAATCAGGGTTGCCGCCATGTTGACGTTGTATTCCTTCACGCCCTGCACCGAATTCACGATGTTGTTGAGCTGCACCGTCATCGGGTAGAGCGCGGGCTTGGTGTAGATCACGCCGAACAGGAAATCGTTCCAGATGCCGGTGACTTGCAGGATCATCGCGACGACGAAGATCGGCAGGCTCATCGGCACCATGACCCGCAGGAAGATGCCCCAGAACCCTGCCCCATCGACGCGCGCCGCCTTGAACAGCTCTTCCGGCAGCGACGAGAAGTAGTTGCGGAACAGCAGCGTCAGGATCGGCATCCCGAACACCGTGTGCACCAGGATCAGGCCCCAGAGTGTGCCGTAAAGCCCGATGTCGCGCAGGATGATGACAATCGGGTAAAGCAGCACCTGATAGGGGATGAACGCCCCGAACACGAGGATGCCGAAGAACAGTTCCGACCCGCGGAACCGCCACAGCGACAGCGCATAGCCGTTCACCGAGGCGATGGCGATCGACAGCACGACCGAGGGCACCGTGATGCGGACCGAGTTCCAGAACCCGCGCGACAGGCCATCGCAGTTCAGCCCGGTGCAGGCCTCGGCCCAGGCCTTGACCCAGGGCTCGAACGTGATCTGCACGGGGGGCGAGAAGATGTTGCCCAGCCGGATCTCGGGCATCGTTTTCAGCGAGGTCACGATCATCACGTAAAGCGGCAGCGCGTAATAGGCGGCGATCAGGATCAGCGCGCCATACAGCGTGATGTTGCGCGCCGAGAAGGCACGGCGGGGCCGCGCGCCGCGTGGTGTGCGGGCCAGGGCGGTGTCAGCCACGTTTCTTCCCCCCGAATTCAAGATAGGCCCAGGGGATGATGATGATCGCCACCGTCACCAGCATCATCGTCGACGCGGCGAAGCCCTGGCCGAGATTCTGCGCCCGGAACATGAAGTCATAGACGTATTTCGCCGGCACCTCGGACGCGATGCCCGGTCCGCCTCCGGTCTGCGCCACGATCAGATCGTAAAGCTTCACGATGCCGCTGGCGATGATCACCAGCGTGGTGATGAATACCGGGCGCATCATCGGGATGACGATGAACAGGTAGGTCTTCCACATCGGGATGCCGTCGACCCGCGCGGCCTTCCAGATTTCCTCGTCGATCCCGCGCAGGCCAGCCAGCATCAGGCACATGATCAGCCCCGTGCCCTGCCACAGCCCGGCAATCAGCACGCCGTAGATGACGATGTCCTGATTGTAGAGCGGGTCGAACACGAAGCCGGAAAAGCCAAGGCCGCGCACGATGTGCTGAATGCCGTAGTCGGGGTTCAGGATCCACTGCCACACCAGCCCCGTCACGATGAACGACAGCGCGAAGGGATAGAGGAAGATGGTGCGGAACACGTTCTCGAACCGGATCTTCTGATCGAGGAGCGCGGCGAGGAGAAAGCCGATCAGCAGGCTGAACACCAGCGACAGCACGCCGTAGATCGCCAGATTCTTGATCGACACGATCCAGCGCGCCGAGGACCACAGCCGGTCGTACTGCTCCAGCCCGACGAAGTTCAGCCGCGGCAGCAGTTTGGAGTCGGTGAATGAGTAAAGGACGGTCCAGAACGTTCCGCCGACGAAGACGAACACGGCGGTCAGGATCATCGGCACCGACGCGATCTTGGCGCTGACGTTGCGAAACAGCCTGCTGGGACGCTGCGTCTCCGGCATCCGGTCCTCCTCGGGGTCTGGGGGGTGCGGGAAAAGGCGCCGGCCCCGCGCGGGGCCGGCGCCGGTCAGGCACCGGTGCTTACTTGGCCGATCCGATGATGGCCGCGAACTTCTGCTGCGCATCCGCCGGGGTGATCGACATGTCGTTGAAGAACTGGCTCAACAGGTCGTTGATCTGCGTCGTGGTGTCCGGGCTGATCAGTTCGTCCGTGCTCTTGATCACGTTGCCGGTCTTGAGGATCGCCAGACCCTTCTTCATGCAGTCGTTCGCCGTGCTCAGGTCGACGTCACCCCGAACCGGCATCGAGCCCTTCTTGAGGTTGAACGCCACCTGCGTCGCGGGCGACAGCATCACCGTGGCCAGCGCTTCCTGCGCCGCCGACTTCGCCGGGTCGGACAGCTTCGGGAAGTAGAACGAGTCGCCACCCGTGGTGATGTAGGGGTTGGGCTCGCCCAGGCCCGGCAGGCAGGTGTAATCCTTGCCCGCGACCTGGTTGGCGACCTGGAATTCGCCCTGCGCCCAATCGCCCATGCTCTGCGCCCCGGCCTTGCCGGTGATCACGAGGTTGGTCGCCTGGTTCCAGTCCTGCACGTTCGAGCCCTGCGCAAGCTGGCGCGCATCGTCGGCTGCCTTGAAGATCTTGGCCATGTCCGGGCCGGCCGCCGCGGCCGCGTCCTTGTCCTGGTAGATCTTCAGGTACAGATCCTTGCCGCCCAGTGCGAGCAGCAGGTTGTTGAACAGCCCCGACACCTGCCAGGACTGCTGGCCAAGCGCCAGCGGAATGAGCCCCGCCTTGCGCAGCGCCGGGCCGTCGGCCACGAATTCGGTCCAGCTTGCCGGAACGGGCACGCCCGCCTTGGCAAAGGCCGCGTTCGACAGCCACAGCCACTGCCAGGCGTGGATGTTCACCGGAATGCAGTAGATGTGGCCCTGATAAGTGCAGCTATCCAGCAGCGACTTCGGGTTGATCACGTCGGCCCAGTGCTCCTTGGCCGCCACCGCGTCCAGATCGCGCATCAGGCCCGCCTGCACCAGTTCCTCGGCCTGGCGGCCGTGGTTGAACTGGGTCGCGCCCATCGGGTCGCCGCCGGTGATCCGGCTGACCATGATCGGCCGCGCGGTGTCGCCCGACCCGGCAATGGCGCCATCGACCCAATGGTTGCCGGTCGCATCGAAGGCCTTGGCGAATTCCTTCACCGCGGCGGATTCCCCACCCGAGGTCCACCAGTGCGTAACCTCAAGATCGGTTGCGTTCGCGATCGTGGCGCCGCAAAGCGCGCTGGCCGTAAGAAGTGCCGTCATCAACTTCATTATCCGTCCTCCCTGACTTCTAAATCGTTATAGAAATTGCTACAACGATTTAGGATTTCAGATCAAGCTGGAACTTGATCCTCGCCGGGCCTATATCGCGAAGCGGGACAAGCCCCTGAGTCTGAACGGATTCACCGGCAGGGGTCGCACCTGTTCGGCGGCTGCGAAGGAGTTGGGCGCAAAAAATGGCTGATTCGGTACAGCCCTCACACGTTCCGGTTGAGGCATCGGAGCCGGTCGAGCGGCCCACGCTCAAGACCATCGCGCGCCTCGCCGGGCTTGCGGTGCCCACGGTGTCGCGCGCCCTCGGCGATGCCCCCGACATCGGCGAGGATACCAAGCGCCGCGTGAAGGAGATCGCGCAGCGGATCGGCTACCGGCCCAATCGGGCCGGCGTGCGCCTGCGCACCGGGCGCACCAACGTGATCTCGCTGGTGATGTCGACCGAACATGACCTGATGAACCACACGGCGCGGCTGATTTCGGCGGTGGCCGGGGCGCTGCGCGGCACGCCCTACCACATGATCATCACGCCCTACTTCCCCGACGAGGATCCGATGGTCCCGATCCGCTACATCGTCGAGACCGGATCGGCGGACGGGCTGATCATCAACCAGACCGAGCCGGATGATCCCCGCGTCGCCTACATGATGGCGCATGATTTCCCCTTCGCCACGCATGGGCGCACCAACATCTGCGACCGCCACGCCTACGTCGATTTCGACAACAGCGCCTTCGCGGCCGAGGCGGTGGTGGCGCTGGCCCGGCGCGGGCGGCGGCAGATCGTGCTGCTGGCACCGCCGCTGACGCAATCCTACGCCCAGCACATGGTGGCGGGCGCGACCGAGGCCGCGGCGCGGCTTGGCGTCGGGCTGACGGTGCTGCCCGATGCCGACGCGCATGACGACTCGCCGCGGATCGGCAAGGCGCTGGCCACCGCGCTGCTCGGCCCCGAACCGCCCGACGGCATGATTTCACCCAGCGTGGCCGCCACCATGACGATGGTCGCCACGGCCGAGGGTCTGGGTCGCAAACTGGGACTGGATTTCGACATCGTCGCGAAAGAGGCGATCGCCGTGCTGGAACGCTTCCGCCCCGGCATCATCGTGGTGCATGAAGACATCGACCGCGCGGGCCAGTTCGCCGCCCGCGCCCTGATGCACCGCATCGCCCACCCGACCGAACTGCCGATGCAGGACCTCGACACCCCCGGCCCGATCGACCCGCGCTAAACGGTAAAGCCGTAAAGCTCCCACTCGATCTCGGTGATCTCCAGCGCCAACCGCAGGTATTCGGCGCGCTTCACCGCGACAAAGCCGGTGTGCAGCGCCTCGCCCAGCACCTCGCGCGAGAAGGCCGAGCCGTCGAGCCGGTCGATCGCCTCCAGCCAGGTGCGCGGCAGGTCATGCGGCGCCGCGCCGTCATAGGCGTTGCCGGTGACCGGCGGGCCGGGGTCGCGTTTTGCCGCGATCCCGTCAAGCGCACCGCCCAGCGTCACCGCCGCCACCAGATACGGGTTGGCATCCACCCCGGCCACGCGATGCTCGAAATGGCGCGCCGTCGGGCTGCCCGCGGGCACCCGCAGCGCGACGGTGCGGTTTTCCACCCCCCAGGTGTCATTGGCGGGCGAATAGACCACGCTGGCAAAGCGGCGCCAGGAATTCAGGAACGGCGCCAGCACCAGCATCGTGTCGGCGATCGTCGCCCGGATGCCGCCGATGGCATGCAGCATCAAGGGCGACAGCGACCCGTCCGGCTGATCGGCGAACAGGTTGGCCCCCGCCGAATCGGCCAGCGACAGGTGCAGGTGCATCCCCGAGCCCGAATCCTGCCCGAACGGCTTGGCCATGAAGCAGGCCTCCATTCCGAACCGCCGCGCGGTGGCGCGCACCAGCCGTTTCGCGATGATCACGTCATCGGCGGCGCGCATCAGGTCGCGGTAGCGGATCGTCAGTTCATATTGCCCGGCCGCGTATTCCGAAATCAGCGATTCCAGCGGCAGGTCCAGCGCCTTGGCGCCCTCGTAGACCGCGTCGAAGAACGGCGACATCTCGTCGAGTTCATCCACCGACATCGTGTTGGTATTGTGCGACCGCCGCCCGCTGAGCGGATAGCGCGCGGGCTGCACCCGCCCGCGCGAGTCGCGCTCGCGGTCCACCAGGTAGAACTCCAGCTCCAGCGCGCCCATCGGCTCGAACCCCTGCGCACGGGCGCGGGTCACCTGCCGCACCAGCGCATGGCGCGGTTCGGCGGCAAAGCCGGTGCCATCGGGGTTGAACATGCTCAGCAGCACATGGCCGCGCCCGGTGGCGGGCATGAAGCCCAGCGTGCCGCCGATCGGCCAGCAGCGGTGATCGCCGCCGCCGTCGTGCAGCACGAGGCCGGTGCCCTCGACATCGTCGCCCGCCACGTCCTGCGCGAACATCGAGGCGGGGATGCCGCGCCCGCTGGCGAACAGGCTGTCCAGTTCGTGGCGGCGGATCGACTTGCCGCGCGCGATGCCGTGGCAGTCGATCAGCGCGATGTCGATCGCCTGCACATCCGGGTAGCGCGCCAGAAATTGCTGCGCCTCGGCCGGATCGGCACCGCCGGGTTGGGTCGTCGTCATGTCTTGCCCCTGACGCCCTTTCAGGCCATCAGCCCCGCCTTGCGCTGCGCGGCCATCGACATGTCGAGCGTGCGGACCGCCTTTTCCATCAGTTCATCGGCCTCGGCGCGGGTCAGCACCAGCGGCGGCGCCAGCACCATGCGGTCGCCCACCGCCCGCATCACCAGCCCGTTCTCGAACGAGAAGTTGCGCGTCGCCATGCCGACGTCAGCGGCTTCGGGAAACGCTGCGCGGCTGGCCTTGTGCGGCGTCAGCCGGATCGAGCCGATCAGGCCGGTCATCACCGCCTCGCCGACCATCGGGTGATCGGCCAGCGCGCGCCACTTGGCTTGCAGATAGGGGCCGATGTCGTCGCGCACCCGCTCGATGATCTTCTCGTCGCGCAGGATGTTCAGCACGGCGATGCCCGCCGCACAGGCCGCCGGGTGGCCCGAATAGGTGTAGCCGTGCGCGAACTCGCCGCCCTTGGCGATCAGCACATCGGCGACCCGGTCCGACACCGCCACCGCGCCCATCGGCACATAGCCCGAGGTGATGCCCTTGGCCATCGTCATGAAGTCGGGCTCGGTGCCCATCGTCTCGCAGCCGAACCAGTTGCCGGTGCGCCCGAAGCCGCAGATCACCTCGTCCGAGATCAACAGGATGCCGCGGTCCTTCAGCCCGGCGGCCAGCGTTGGCCAGTAGGTCGCGGGCGGGATGATCACGCCACCGGCGCCCTGGATCGGCTCGCCGATGAAGGCCGCAACGCGCTTGGCGCCGATGCCGTCGATCAGCGCCAGCGTGTCGTTCGCGACCTTCAGGCCGAAGTCCTCGGGCGAAAGCTCGCCGCCCTCGGCCCACCAGCTTGGCTGCGGCGCGTGGAAGATGTTGCCGACCGGCACGCCGCCCTGCTTGTGCATCGAGCCGAACCCGCCCAGCGCCGCCGCCGCCACGGTGGAGCCATGATAGCCGCCGCGACGCGAGACGAAGATCTTGCGCTCGGGCTGATCCATCAGATCCCAGTAGTAGCCGGCCATGCGCAGGATCGTGTCGTTCGATTCCGATCCCGAGCCGGTGAAGAAGAAGTGGTTGAACTGCTTCGGCGTGACCTCGGTCAAGAGCCGCGACATCTCGACCACCGCCGGATGGGTCGTGTTGAAGAAGGTGTTGTAATAGCTCAACTCCTCCATCTGCCGGGTCACCGCCGCGATGATCTCGTGGCGCCCGTAGCCCAGCGCCATGCACCACAGCCCGGCCATGCCGTCGAGAATGCGGTTGCCCTCGCTGTCGGTCAGATGCACGCCCGTGGCGCGGGAGATGACCCGCACCCCGCGCGCGTTCAGTTCGCGCGTGTTGGTGAAGGGGTGCAGGTGATGCGCCGCATCGTCCTGGCGCAGGTGGGTGGTGGCGTTGGAAATCGTCATGTCGGTGTCTCCGAAGCGGGGGGCGTCTCAGCCCGCGAATCTATAGGCGGTTTTCAGGGCGATGTCGTCATCGGCGGCGGCGCCGCCCGGTTGGCTCGCGCACGAAGGCCTCGCCCGTCTCGGGATTGCGCCCGACCGGCCAGCGGCCCGCGCCGCCGATGATGATGATGCACGTCTCCGAAGAACCCATGTCACGCGTCTCCTGCACGCTTCCTTTTACGATCTGCGATCGCAAACGACAAGCACCCTGCCTCAGGCAAACGCGCCATGTTCCAGCAGGAACCGCGCGCCGTCGGCAAGGTCGCGGCGGATCGCGGCGGCGGCGGCGGGGCCGTCCTTGCGGGCCAGCGCGTCGACCACCTCGTGGTGATGGTCCAGCGCCAGGATGCCCGCCAGCGAGCCGTCGAACTTGCCCGCGAACTGGCGCAGGAACGGGCCGACCTGCAACCACAGCACCTCGATCAGGAACACCAGCGCGTCAGACCGGCTGGCGCGGTAGATGCGGAACTTGAACTCGTAGTTCTGCTCCAGATAGGCGTCGATGTCCTGATCGCGCGCCGCCTGCACCAGCGCGACCCCGGCCGCCTGAATCGCCTGCAACTCGGCCTTGCCGACATGTTCCACCGCCAGTTCCGTCGCCGCCCCCTCGCAGGTCTGCCGCGTCGCCATCAGGTCGGCAAAGCGGTCGCGTGTCATCGGCGGCAGGATCAGCGACCCGTTGGGCAGCGGCACCAGCGCCTTGAGCGCCTGCAACCGCGACAGCGCCGCCCGCACCGGCATGTCCGACGTGCCCAGTTCCTGCGCCAGCTTGCGCGAGGTCAGCTTGCGGCCGGGCGGGATCTGCCCCGCCATCAGGGCGCGGGTCAGGCGGCTGTAGACAATTTCGTGCAGCGGCTGAACCTCGATGGCATCAAGGCCGATCGGCGATGCAAGCTTCATCGGACGTTTCCCTCCCCGGCTGCCAGGCCGCAGCATAGCACCGCGATGCCGCCAAGGGAACGCGATCTGCGATCGCAGGAAAGGCGGCTCGCGCTCCTCCCCGCTCAGCCGCCGAACGGCTGCCCGAGCGAGGCGACCGAGTTCAGCCGCAGCCGCCGACGGTTCGACGAGATCACCGCCAGCATCAGGATCGTCACGCCGTAGGGCAGGCAGGCCAGCAGTTGCGACGGCACGTTGACGCCGATCGCCTGCGCGCCCAGGCTGCCCAGCGACAGCGCGCCGAACAGGAAGGCGCCAAAGACCACGCGCCCGGTCTGCCAGGTGCCGAACACCACCAGCGCCAGCGCGATCCAGCCGCGCCCGGCAATCATCCCGTCAGCCCAGAGCGGGGTATAGACGGTCGAGGCATAGGCCCCGGCGATCCCCGCCATCGCCCCGCCGAACGCCACCGCCGCGCAGCGGATGGCAATGACCGGAAACCCGACCGCCCGCGCCGCGTGCGGGTTCTCGCCGACCGCGCGGATCACCAGCCCCAGCTTGGAATGGTTCAGCCCCGCCCAGAGCGTCAGCGCCAGCCCGAGCGTCAGGTAGACCGCGACATCCTGATCGAACAGCGCCCCGATCACCGGCAGGTCCGACAGGCCGGGGATCGCCAGCTTCGGCAGCGGCGTCACCGTCTGGCTTTCGAACGGCTTGCCGAACAGCGACGACAGCCCCTGCCCCAGCACCCCGATCGCCAGCCCGGCGACAACCTGATTGGCGACGAACCCCAGCGCCAGCGCCGCGAAGACCAGCGCGATCGCCGCCCCGCCAAGCGCCGCCCCCAGAAACCCGAGCGCGTGGCTGCCGGTGGTGAAGGTGATCGCGAACCCCAGCGCCGCCCCCAGCGCCATCATGCCCTCGATGCCGAGGTTGAGCACGCCGGACCGTTCGGCCACCAGTTCCCCCAGCGCGGCCAGCAGCATCGGCGTGGCGGCCGCCACCATCCCGGCCAGAATGAACTCAATCGCGTTCATCGCCCCACCCCCCGCGGCCGCAAGCTCAGCACCACGCGGTTGCGGATGAAGGTCAGGCTGGCGAGGTAAAAGACCAGCAGGAGCCCCTGGAACACGAAGACCGCCGCCACCGACAGATCGGCCGACACCATCGCGTTGTCGCCGCCGATGAAAAGCACCGACATCAGGAACGCCGAGACGACGATGCCCAGCGGGTTCAGCCCGCCGAGGTAGGCCACGATGATCGCCGAATAGCCATAACCGGTCGAGACCGAGCGTTGCAACTGCCCCAGCGGCCCCGCCACCTCGCAGGCCCCGGCGAAGCCCGCCGCCAGACCGCCCAGCAGCAGGCTCAGCCAGACGCTGCGCCGCTCGCTGAACCCGGCGTAGGTCGCGGCCCGGGGCGCAAGCCCGCCGACCAGCAACTGATAGCCCGAAAAGCGGTGCCGCATCATCACATAGGCCAGCCCCGAGGCCGCGAAGGCCGCCAGCAGCGAGATGTTGACGCGGGTGCCGGGCAACAGCACCGGCAGCAGTGCCGCATCGGGGAACATCACGCTTTGCGGAAAGTTGAACCCCTTGGGGTCTTTCCACGGCCCGACCAGCAGATAGTTCAGAAGCTGCGTCGCGATCAGCGTCAGCATCAGGGTCACCAGAATCTCGTTCGCGTTGAACCGGGTCTTCAGCCCCGCCGCCAGCCCGGCCCAGACCATGCCGCCCAGCGCCCCCATCGCGATCATCGCGGGCAGCATCCAGCCCGAGGTGCCCTGCGGAAACCACACCGGCAGCGCCGAGGCCGCGATCGCGCCGATGATCAACTGCCCCTCGGCACCGATGTTGAACACATTGGCCCGAAACCCGATCGCCAGCCCCTGCGCGATCAAAAGCAGCGGCGCGGTTTTCAGCAGCACCTCGGAAAAGCTGTACCAGCTCAGGAACGGCTCCAGCAGCAGCGAGTAAAGCGCGCGGCCAGCCGGTTTGCCCAAGAGCGCGAACAGCACCGCACTGGTCAGAATGCTCAGCACCAGCGCGATCAGCGGCGCCGCGACCATCGCCCGCCGCGAGGCGCGTTCACGCCGGATCAGGGTCAGTTTCATGCGCGCGCTCCCGCCTGTTGCGGCGCCGCGCCGATCATCCAGGCGCCGACCTCGTCCACCGTGGTGGACCGCACCGGCAGCGCGGGCGACAGGCGGCCGTGGTGCAGCACATGCAGCGTGTCGCAGATGTCGAACAGCTCCTCGATTTCCTCCGAGATCACCAGAATGGCCCCCCCGGCGTTGCGCATCGCCACCAGCCGCTGCCGGATCTCGGTCGCGGCGCCGATGTCCACGCCCCAGGTCGGCTGCGCGACCAGCATCATCCGGGGGGTCAGCATCATTTCGCGCCCCATGATGAACTTTTGCAGGTTGCCGCCCGACAGCGCCCCGGCCTCGGCCTCGGGGCCGGGCGTGCGCACGTCGAAGCGGGCAATGCAGTCGGCGGTAAAGGCGCGCTCGGCGCCGCGCCGGATGAAGCCGTGGCGCACCAGCCCCCGACCATGCGCGGTCAGCAGCACGTTGTCGGCCAGCGACATTTCGGGCACCGCACCGCGCCCCAGCCGTTCCTCGGGCACGAAGGCAAAGCCAAGGGCGCGGCGCCCCGCGACCGGCATGTCACCGACCGATCGGCCCATCAGGCGGATCGTGTCGCGCTGCGCCCGCGGCTGCGTGATCTCGCCCGAGATCAGCGCCGCCAGTTCCTGCTGGCCGTTGCCCGAAATGCCCGCGATGCCGACGATCTCGCCGCTGTGCACCGCCAGCGACACCCCCGCCAGCGAGACCCCGAACGGGTCTTCGTTGAGGTAGTCGAGGCCCGCAAGCTCCAGCCGCGTCTCGCCCAGGCCATGCGGCGTCGGATGCACCGGGGGCGGCATCTCGCGGCCGATCATCAGCGTCGCCAGTTCGCCCGCGGAATGCTGGCGCGGGTCAAGCCGCCCGGTCACCCTGCCCAGCCGCAGGATGGTGGCGGTGTCACAAAGCTCGGTGATCTCTTCCAGCTTGTGGCTGATGAACAGGATCGCCATGCCCTTGGCCTGCAGGGCGCGCAGGGTCTCGAACAGCTTGCCCACGCTCTGCGGCGGCAAGACCGAGGTCGGCTCGTCGAGGATCAGCAGTTCAGGGTTCAGCAGCAGGCTGCGGATGATCTCGACCCGCTGGCGTTCGCCGACCGAAAGCGAGTGCACCATCGCCGCCGGATCGACGTGCAGGCCGAATTCGTCGCCCAGTTCGCGGATGCGCCGCGCCAGCGCCGCCTGACGGCCGGGCACGATCAGCGCGATGTTCTGCACCACCGTCAGCGTCTCGAACAGCGAGAAATGCTGGAATACCATGCCGATGCCCAGCCGACGTGCATCGGCGGGGCTGGACAGGTGGACCGGCTGACCCTTCCACAGGATGGTGCCCTCGTCCGGCACCTCGACCCCGTAGATCAGCTTCATCAGGGTCGATTTCCCGGCCCCGTTCTCGCCCAGAATGGCGTGGATCGACCCGGCCTCGACGGTCAGGTCGATGCCGGAATTGGCCGCGACCCCGCCGTAGCGTTTGCTTGCGCCCGAAAGCGCCAACAGCGGGGTCCGGGTCATCGCGGCGCCCTACTTCGGCAGCGGCGTGGTCACGCCCTTGACGTGCCAGTCCATCGACAGGATGTCGGCATCGCCCAGCACGACCCCGGCCGCAACATGCACCGCCCCGGCCTGATCGGTGATCGGCCCGGTGAACGGCATGAACGCGCCCGAGGCGATCCGGGCCTGCGTGTCGGTGATCTTGGTCATCATCGCGGCCGGGATGTCCGGGCTCCAGTCGGCCAGGAACACCACGTTGTCGGCCAGCCCGAGCCAGGCCGACGCGCCCTTGAAGCTGCCCGCCAGATGCGCCGCGACCTGCGCCTTGAAGTAGGGCGACCAGTCGGTGCCGACGACGCCGAGGTATTTCTTGGGCGCGTATTTCGTCATCGACGAGTTCAGGTTGAAGACATAGGCCCCGGCCGCCTCGCAAGCGGTCACCACCGAGGGCGTATCCTGCGCGTTCGAGAAGATCACGTCACAGCCCTGCGACAGCAGCGCCTTGGCCGCCTGCTGTTCCGACGCCGGATCGAACCACGAGTTCACCCAGACCACCGAAACCTCGATCGCCGGATCGACCGATTGCGCCCCCAGCGTGTAGGCGTTGATCGAGGTGATCAGCTCGGGGATCGGGAAGGCGCCGACGCAGCCCAGCTTCTTCGACTTGGTCAGCGAGGCCGCCGCCATGCCCATCAGGTAGGTGCCCTGATAGTAGCGCGCGCCGAAGGGCGAGAAGTTGGGCGCGGTCATGTAGCCCGAGGCGTGCAGGATACTGACCTCGGGGTGCGCCTTGGCCAGCTTCAGCCCGCCGTTCATGTAGCCGAACGAGCCGAGGATGACGAAGGCGTTGCCGTCCGCCACCACCTTGTTCATGATGCGGTCGCCGTCCGGGCCCTCGGCGATGTTTTCCAGCACCGTCACCTTCACCGCGTCGCCGTATTGTTTCTTGATGGCGTCGGTGCCCAGTTCCAGCGTGTGCGACCAGCCTACGTCGGCGGCGGGCGAGGGCACGATCAGCGCGATGTTCAGCACAACGGCGGCGAAGGCCGGCACCGGCAGGGCCAGCGCGGTTCCGGCGGCCAGCGAGGTTTTCAGAAAGCTGCGGCGATTGAAGCTGTGGCTCATGGCTTGTCTCCTTTGTTGGCTCAGGTCAGAATGCGGTGCAGGGCGGCTTCGGCCTCGGCGAACAGGGCGCCCTCGTCCAGCCCCGGAAAGGCGCCATCGCGCCAGACCACGCGGCCGTTGATCATGGTCATGTCCACCACCGAACCGATGCCGACCTTGGGGATCAGGCTGGCGGGGTCGTGGCGGGTGCCGACATAATCCAGCCGCCGGGTGTCGATGGCAAAGAGGTCGGCGGCCTTGCCCGGCGCCAGCGCCCCCAGATCGCGGCGGCACAAGAGGTCCGCGCCGCCTTGGGTCGCATAGCCCAGAAAGGCCGCGGGCGGCGGCACCGGATCGCTGCGGCCCGCGGCCACCAGAGATTGCAGCATGTAGCCCGAATGGATGCAGTGCATCAGGTTCGAGTTGTCGTTCGACGCCGCCCCGTCGGCGCCCAAGCCGATGCGCAGCCCCAGCGCATCCATCGCCGGAATGTCGGTGACCTCGGCGCCGACCAGATAGACCGGTTCCGGGCAATGCGACACGCCGGTCCGGCTGGCCGCCATCTGCGCCAGTTCGCCCGGCGTCAGTTCCCAGCAATGCGCATACCAGACATCCGGCCCGGCAAAGTCGATTTCTTCGCAATAGTCGATCGTGCGCTGGCCGGTGCGGGCCTGCATCAGCGGGCTTTCACCCTCGCCGACATGGGTGTGCAGCAGCACGCCCTTGGCCCGCGCCAGCCGGGCGGATTCGACGAAGGTCTCGCGGTAGCAGTTCACCGGCTGGCAGGGCGCGATTGCCACCTGCCGCATGCTGAACCGGGCCGGATCGTGGTAGGCGTCGATCAGCCGCTCGCAATCGGCCAGAAAGCCGTCGGTCGTCTCCAGCATCGCATCGGGGATGGTGCTGCCTTCCGACTTCGGCAGCGTGTTGGTGCCGCGCCCGGCATGAAAGCGCACCCCCAGCATCTCGGCCGCCTCGAACTGGCGATCAACGATGCGGCTGCCGGCATGGCGGGGAAAGCAATACTGGTGGTCGAAGGCGGTGGTGCAGCCGTGCTTGACCAGTTCGGCCAGCGCCACCACCGAGGCATGATAGAACCCCTCTTCGGTCAGCCGGGAAAAGATCGGATAGATGCGGTCGAGCCACTCGATCACCGACAGCTTGGTCCAGTCCAGATCGGAGCGGTTGCGCACGAAGCACTGGAAGAAGTGATGATGCGTGTTGATCAGGCCCGGATAGACGAACCAGCCCGCCGCGTCGATCACCTCGGTTCCCGCAGGCAGCGGGCCGCGCGACAGCCCCGGCCCGATCGCCGCGATGGTGTTGCCGCTGATCAGCATGTCCTGATCGCGCAGCACCGGCGCAAAGGCCGAGGGCACGATGGCGGCGCAATTCTTCAGCAGATAGCCCATTCAGGCCTCCGTTCCGGTTGGCGCGGGCCGCAACTCGTGCATCCGATGAATCCCCGGCATCTCGATGAACCGCTCGTGCGCGCGGATCGCCCGCGCCCAGAGCCGGACCGAGGGGTAGGCGTCCAGCTCCACCCCGCCGTCGGGCGCCAGCGCCACGTTGGGAAAGCAGGCGATATCGGCGATCGTCGGCGCATCGCCCACCAGATAAAGGCCCCCGGCCAGCCGCCGCTCAACCAGATGCGCCTCAAGCTCGCGCAGACACTCCACCCCGGCGCGGCGGGCCGCGTCGATGTCGGCGGGAAAGTGCAGCATGTCATGCAGCCGCGCGAGGCCGAGGCTGCCCGCCAGCCGCGCCGCGAAGGCCAGCCATTGCTGCACCTGCGCCGCCGATGCGGGTGTGCCATCCCCCAGCCACACCGGCGCCCTGAGCGCGGCGAGGTAGACCAGCATCGCGGTGCTTTCCGTCAGCACCAGATCGCCCGCCACCATCACCGGAATGGTCCCCGCCGGGTTGAGGTCGCGGAACGCCAGCCCCTTGTGTTCGCGCCCCGGATGGAAATCGACCGCCACAAGCTCCAGCTTCACCCCCAGCAGGGCCGCCATCAGCCGGACCTTGTAGCAACTTGCGCTGAGCACATAGTCGTAAAGCCGGATCATGCCGCCACCATCTGCGCGCCGTAGGTCAGGCCCTTGCGTTTCAGCCAGCGCCGGTAGGCGATCGAGGTCAGGTCGGCCTGGGTCGGAATCTCCATCCCCGGATCCAGCGGCAACAGGCGCGGGATCTGGTTTTCCAGGATCGAGCGGTCCTGCAGAAAGATCATCTGCTGAAAGGCGATCAGGTCGGCCTGCGGCGTCACGTCGTCGTAAAGCGCCATCCAGGGCCAGACGTCGCACAATTCCTCGGTCAGCGGCTGCACGAAGATGCCGATCACGTCCCATTCGCCGGGCATCGCCGGGCAGGTCTTGTAAAGCACCGCCGCCGTGGGCGCGGGCACGCGGTACATGTAGTCGGTGACGATGCCGCCCGCGGCCGACTTCGCCGCCTGCGGCTGGTAGAAAGTCACCTTGGTGGCCCAGACCTCGTCGCTGTCCTCGCGGATCGCAACCTCGTAGCGGTTGACCTCGGTATGCGGCTCGGCGCCAAGGATGTCGGTGTGCACGAACGGGAAGTGGGCGATGTCGAGGAAGTTCTCGACCGCGCGCAGCGGCGAGCATTTCACCCGCACCACGCCGCATTCGACCAGACGGCGGCCGGGCTGATCCGCCTCGGGGATCGCGAACAGCGGATGCGCGGGGGTGCCGGGGCAGGCCCAGACATGGCCGAAGCGTTCCGTCACCGCCAGATCGGCGCCGCCGTCGCCCTGCACCCGGATGCGGTCGCCATCCCGGAACATCCGCACCGGCTGGCCCAGCAACTGCGTTTCCCGGCCCGGCGCGGGCGTGACCTGCGCGGCCATCGCCACCGGATACCATTCGTTGCGAACCGCTGCCGGGATCATGCCGCCCCCTTTTCCGCGCGCCGCCGCAGGCTTTCCAGCCAGCGCGACACCGCCACCCCATCGGCCTGCGGCGCGCAGAGGGCGTGAACCGTGGTCCGGCCCCCGCCTGCGTCCTGCAACAGCAGACACAGGCCGACCGCCTGCCCGTTCAGGTTGACAAGGCCGGTCAACCGGTCGGTGCCAGCCAGCTCGGGCACCGCCCGGGCAATCTGCGCCGCGTCGGCGCCAAAGGTCAGCGAGCGCAGCGGCGCCAAGTCGGGCACGTCCGGCACCATTGCCGTCGCTCCGACCGGCGCCACCCAGATCACCCCGTCGGCCTCGGCACAGGCGAAAACCTCGGTCCGGATCGCGGCGGGCGGCACCAGATCGGGATGAGCCGGAATGCGGTTACAGCCGCCGTTGGTGCCATAGACCCAGCCGTGATAGATGCACGACAGCGTCTCGCCCCGCACGAAGCCATGCGACAGCCGCATCCCGCGATGCGGGCAGCGATCCTTCCACGCCGACACAAGGCCCGCGGCGCTGCGCCAGATCGCGACCTCCTGCCCGGCGCAACGCCCGCGCATCACGACCCCCGCAGGCAGGTCGCGCGACAGAGAATTGGCAACCCACTGCGTTGTCATCTTTCCCCCGGATGCTCCGCAAACCCTTCAACCCCGGCGACCGAAGCGCCAGCACAACGACCCGACATCCCGCCGCTGCCCGGACCTTCGCCCGCAAATCAGGCGCCACCCGCAAACACGATCACAATTCAGGCATTTCCCAAAGGGAAATCCGGTCGTCCGTCGCCCTGCGGATCGCGCAGGATGGTTTCGACCCAGACCTCCTGCGGCCCGAGGCTGCACCCCAGCGCCATCGCGTCCAGCAGGTCGCGCGGCCCGGTCACGATCAGTTCCAGCCGGTGGGCGGTTTGCGACAGGACGGTGCTGCGCAGGCCAAGCCGCCGGGTGTGGCGCGCGATCCAGACCGGAAAGACCGCCGACCCCACGTCGCCCTCGATCCGGAAGTGTTCGGTCATCTCAGGCCGCCCCCGGCCCCGGCATGGAGTCGGCCGCAAAACCCCATTCACGCAGATCGTTCACCA
Source organism: Solirhodobacter sp. (assembly GCF_964715405.1). Taxonomy (NCBI): domain Bacteria; kingdom Pseudomonadati; phylum Pseudomonadota; class Alphaproteobacteria; order Rhodobacterales; family Paracoccaceae; genus Solirhodobacter; species Solirhodobacter sp. The sequence continues at coordinate 27,527 of NZ_CBAICG010000010.1, forward strand.
GCATCAGCGCGACCCGGCGGAAGGCCGCGCGCATCTTGTCGACATGCGGCCCCTCGTGGCCGAGATCCCGGATCGCCTGGTCCATCAGGGCGAGCCAGCTTTCCGCATCCGCCCGCGCGATCGGCACATGGGCGTGCATCAGGCGCACCTCCATGCTGCCGTGCCGTTCCGCATAGTAGCGACGCCCGCCGAGGAACCCGGACAGGAAATCGAACTGCTCGGCCCGCACATGGGCCAGCCCGTGGCCACGGAAATGCAACCGCATCAGGTTCTCGCCGCGCGGGTCGGTTTCGACCAGATCATAGAAATGATCGACCAGAGCCTTCAGCGCCGGCTCACCACCCAACTGGTCGAGGAGGCTTTCCACCCTGCCCCCCTCAGCCCTGCGGCCGGGTCTTCTTCGGGTCGTAGTGCGACAGCCCGACGATTTTCGCGGGCAGCCGCTTTTGCTGGCCGTCAAGCTTGCCGACCTCGATTTCGGTGCCCACCTCGGCATGGGCCACGTCCACCCGCGCCAGCGCGATGTTCCGGCCCAGCAGCGGCGAGCGCATCGACGAGGTCACCTCGCCGACCTGCGCGCGCCCGATGTGCAGGCAATCGCCGTGGCCCACATCGACGTTCGCGTCGATCTCCAGCCCGACGAACTTGCGGCTGGGATGCTCTTTGCGCCGGATCAGCGCTTCGCGGCCGATGAAATCATCGGTCTTGGACTTCAGAGGCACGGTAAAGCCGATGCCCGCCTCGAACGGATCGGTCTGGTCGGTGAAGTCATAGCCCGCGAAGATCAGCCCGGCCTCGATCCGCACCATGTCGAGCGCGGCAAGGCCCATCGGCCGCAGCCCCAGATCGCCGCCCTGCGCCCAGACCGCATCATAGACCGCCGCGCCGTCCTTGGGATGGCAGAACACCTCATACCCCAGCTCGCCGGTATAGCCGGTGCGCGACACCACCACCGGCGCGCCGCTGGCATCGCCCAGCCGCCCGATGGTGAAGCGGAACCAGCCCAGTTCCTCGACGCTTGGCTGGTGCGGCGGGGTCCAGATCATCCGTTTGATGATCTCGCGCGAGTTCGGCCCCTGCACCGCCAGATTGTGCATCTGGTCGGTCGAGGACCGCACCATCACCTTCAGCCCCAGCTTTTCCGCCTGTTCGCGCAGCCAAATGCCGCCGTAGTCATCGCCGCCGATCCAGCGGAAATTGTCGCGGCCCAGCCGGAACAGCGTGCCGTCGTCGATCATGCCGCCGTGCGGGTAGCACATCGCGGAATAGACCACCTGCCCGACGCTCAGCTTCTTGACGTCGCGGGTCAGCGCATACTGCATCAGCGCCTCGGCATCCGGCCCGGTCACCTCGAACTTGCGCAGCGGCGACAGGTCCAGCACCACCGCCTTTTCGCGGCAGGCCCAGTATTCCTCGATCGCGCCTTTCGACGAATAGACCTGCGGCAGCCAGTAGCCCTTGTATTCCACCACATGCCGGGTCAGCGCCGAGGTGCGCGCGTGAAAGGCCGTTTCCTTGGTCATCTTCGGCTCCGCATCGGGGGTGGCGCGCGTGGCGATGGCGCGCTGAAAGGGTTCGGCGCCGGGATAGGTGCGCACATGAATGTCCGACAGATACCAGCCGTTCGCGGGCGAGGTATCGTCGGGGCAGGCGGAACTGACGCAGATCAGGTCGGTCAGGGCGCGGAACAGCACATAGTCGCCGGGGCGCGACCACGGCTCGTCGGAATAAAGCACGCCGTGCGCGTCGATCCCGGTGTTGAAGAACAGGTTGACCGCCATCCAGCCCGGCCGCGCGCTGACACCGCGCGGGATGAGCACCTTGTTGAAGTTGTCCGAGCAGTTGATGTGGCCGGGGTAGCCGATGTCGTCGTAATACTTGGCCGCGCAGGCCATCGCGAAGGCATCATGCCGCCCGACGGTATCCTGCACCACCTCGATCAGCGGCAGCATGTCCTGATCGTAGTATTTGGAATGCAGCCCCGGCATCGAATAGGCGTGCCCCATCAGCGTGCGCGAGGTCGTCACGTCCAGCGCGTGCTCGATGCCCTTGTCCAGCTTGCGCGCGGCAAAGCACTGGAAATCGGTGCACTGGCGGCCATCGACGTCGATGATCTGGATGTAGTCGCCCGCCTGCACGAAATAGGCCTGCGCGGTGCAGGATTTGACCCGCAGGTCCAGCATCGGATCGGCCAGCGGGTCGGGCAGGTCGAACCGGCCCACCATCTGCACGCTCGCGCGCTGAAGCCGCAGGCCGAGCGGCGTCACCGTATCCTGATCGCCGGGCGCCATCGCGGCACCGGGGGCGGCGACGATCAGCACGCCGTCGCGGGTGGCGGTAAAGGTCGCCTCGGTGCCCGCCGGGGTCGTGGTCTCGAACAGCGACACCGCCCCGGCTTTGGCCAGGTCGATGCCGCGCCGCTCCAGCCCAAGCCGCAGCCCGCGCAGCCCCTGCCCCGCGCCCGCCGCCAGCAGCGCCTTCAGCCCCGCCGCGCCGGAATTCGCCGCCACGCCCAGAATGCCGGCGTCGATCGCCCCCCGCGCATCGGCCGCCACCAGTTCGGCCACCTGCCCGCCCTCGGTATTGACCAGCGTGACCCGGTCACCCGCGCCCAGCGTCACGAGGATCGCCCCGCCGCCCTGCACCTCGTAGCGCTCCAGCCCCGAGCCGGCGGTCAGCGAGGCGGGCGTCAGGATCCGGCTCGGGCGCGGCGGGCCGGGGATCACGCGCGGATAGATCGAGTCCAGCATCGGGCGTCCCCCTCGGTCGATTTGCATGTGCAGAAACAATATTTAACGCAAAGAATATCCACCGGCACACGGCCCGGCAAGCCCCTTGCACCAGCGCCACCTTGGCGCGACCGACCGCCCCTTGCAACGGCATGGCCGAAACGGCGTGACCCATGTCGGAAATGAGACGGGCGCCCGCCCCCCGCAGCGCCATATTCGGCGCAAGGTCAGGCTTGGGGTGAACATGCGCTATTCCGGTTTCAGGGTCATCGCCGAGGCGCTCAGCGGCCACAAGGGCTGGACCCCGGCCTGGCGCGACCCCGCCCCGCAACCCGCCTATGACTACATCATCGTCGGCGGTGGCGGCCACGGCCTCGCCACCGCCTACTATCTGGCCAACGAGTTCAAGCAGGCCCGCATCGCGGTGCTGGAAAAGGGCTGGATCGGCGGCGGCAACGTCGGGCGCAACACCACCATCATCCGCTCGAACTACCTGCTGGACGGCAACGAACCGTTCTACGAATTCTCGCTGAAACTGTGGGAGGGGCTGGAGCAGGACTTCAACTACAACGCGATGGTCAGCCAGCGCGGCATCCTGAACCTGATCCACACCGACGCGCAGCGCGACGCCTTCACCCGGCGCGGCAACGCGATGATCCTGCATGGCGCCGATGCGCAGATGTACACGCGCGACCAGATCCGCGAAATGTATCCGTTCCTGAACTTCGACAACGCCCGCTTTCCGATCAAGGGCGGCCTCGGCCAGCGCCGCGGCGGCACGGTGCGCCACGATGCCGTCGCCTGGGGCTATGCCCGTGGTGCGGATGGGCGCGGCGTCGACATCCTCCAGAACTGCGAGGTGACGGGCTTTCGCATCGAGGGCGGCCGCGTTCTGGGCGTCGAAACCTCGCGCGGCTACATCGGCGCAAAGAAGATCGGGGTCGCGGTGGCAGGCTCCTCCGGCCGCGTGATGGCGCAGGCCGGGATGCGGCTGCCGATCGAAAGCCATGTCTTGCAGGCCTTCGTATCCGAGGGGCTGAAGCCGCTGATCGACGGCGTCATCACCTTCGGCGCGGGGCATTTCTACGTCAGCCAGTCCGACAAGGGCGGGCTGGTGTTCGGCGGCGACATCGACGGCTACAACTCCTACGCCCAACGCGGCAACCTGCCGGTGGTCGAGGATGTCTGCGAGGGCGGCATGGCGCTGATGCCGATGATCGGGCGGGCGCGCCTGCTGCGCATTTGGGGCGGCATCATGGACATGTCGATGGACGGCTCGCCGATCATCGACCGCACCGGGATCGACGGGCTCTATTTCAACGGCGGCTGGTGCTACGGCGGCTTCAAGGCGACGCCCGCCTCGGGCTGGGTCTTCGCCCATCTCCTGGCGACCGACACGCCGCACCCCACCGCCACCGCCTATCGGTTCGACCGCTTCCGCAAGGGGCTGATGATCGACGAAAAGGGCCAGGGCGCCCAACCGAACCTGCACTGAGGGAGCCAGCGACATGATCATCAACCACCCCCTTCTCGGCCCCCGTGACGCGCAGGAATTCGTCTACCTCGGCGACGCCGCGCTGATCGCCCGCCCCGATGGCATGGCGGAAGGCGCGCAGGATGCGTTCCACGACTACCTCTACCTGCGCGACAACCCGGCCGGGGAGCATCGCGAGCTGTGGTATCACGAGCAGGGCGACCGCTCGTGGCTGGTCGTCACCCGCAACACGCTGAGCCACGCGATCACATCGGTCGAACTGGCCCGCGATGTCGCCCGCCAGATGGGGCGCAGCACATGAGCCAACAGAACCGCATCGCAGGCGGCCAGATCGACCGCAGCCGCACGCTGAACTTCACCTTCGACGGCAAGGCCTTCACCGGCCACCCCGGCGACACGCTCGCCTCGGCGCTGCTGGCGAACGGCGTGCGCCTGATGGGGCGCAGCTTCAAGTATCACCGCCCGCGCGGCCCGCTGTCGGCCGGGTCGGAAGAACCGAACGCGCTGGTCGAACTGCGCACTGGCGCGCGGCGGGAACCCAACACCCGCGCCACCGTCACCGAGCTTTTCGACGGGCTGGAGGCGTGCAGCCAGAACCGCTGGCCGTCGCTGCAATTCGACGCGCTGGCGATCAACGACCGGCTGTCGCCGTTCTTCGCGGCGGGGTTCTACTACAAGACCTTCATGTGGCCGGCCGCGTTCTGGGAAAAGGTCTACGAGCCGATCATCCGCCGCGCCGCGGGCCTTGGCCGCCTGTCGCGGCAGGATGACCCCGACAGCTATGACAAGGGCTTCCTGCACTGTGACCTGCTGATCGTCGGCGCCGGTCCCGCGGGCCTTGCCGCCGCGCTGACCGCCGGCCGCGCCGGGGCCCGCGTGATCCTCGCCGACGAGGATCTCCGCATGGGCGGGCGGCTGAACGCCGAAACCTTCGCGCTGGGTGACACCTCGGGCGCCGACTGGGCCGCGCGGGTCGTGGCGGAACTGACCAGCCTGCCCAACGTGCGCCTGATGCCGCGCACCACGGTGATCGGCGCCTTCGACCACGGCATCCATGCCGCGGTGGAGCGGGTCTCGGACCACCTCGCCATTCCCGCACCGGGCAAACCGCGCCAGATCCTGTGGCGCATCTACACCCGCCGCGCGATCCTCGCCGCCGGGGCCACCGAGCGCCCGATCGCGTTCGAGAACAACGACCGCCCCGGCATCATGCTGGCGGGCAGCTTGCGGGCCTATGCCAACCGCTGGGGCGTGGCCGTGGCCACACCGGTTGCCGTTTTCACCAACAACGACGATGGCTTGCGCACCGCTGTTGACCTGATCGCCAAGGGCGTGACGGTCTCGGCGGTGATCGACACCCGCCCCACCGGCCCGAAACTGGCGGGCACCGAGCATATTCAGGGCGCCGAGGTGATCGACACCGCGGGCCGCCTTGGCCTGACCGCCATCACCATCCGCGACGCGCAGGGCCGCAGCCGCACCCTTCCGGTGCAGGCGCTGGGCGTGTCGGGCGGCTGGAACCCGAACCTGAACCTGACCTCGCAGCACCGTGACCGTCCGGCGTGGAACGAAGCGATTGCCGCCTTCGTGCCCTCCGACGGTGGCCCGCAGGGCCTGACCGCGGTCGGCGCCGCCGCAGGCAGCTTCTCGACCCATGCCGCCCTCGCCACCGGCGCTGCCGGGGCGATGCGTGCCTTGCAAGACCTCGGCATCGACGCGCACCCGCTCGACCTGCCGCAGGCCGAGGATGCCCCGACCGCGATCACCCCGCACTGGTATGTGCATTCCGGCAAGGGCCGCGCCTGGATCGACCCGCAGAACGACGTCACCGTGAAGGACGTCAAGCTGGCGCATCAGGAAAACTTCCGCTCGGTCGAGCATCTGAAACGCTACACCACGCTGGGCATGGCGACCGATCAGGGCAAGACCGGCAACGTGCTCGGCCTTGCGGTGATGGCGGAACTGACCGGCAAGACCATCCCCGAGACCGGCACCACGATCTACCGCCCGCCCTACACGCCGGTGGCGATGGGCGTGCTGGCGGGCCGATCGACCGGCGCCGATTTCCGCCCGAAACGCCTGACGCCATCACACACATGGGCCGCCGAACAGGGCGCGGTGTTCGTCGAGGTCGGCATGTGGCTGCGCACCCAGTGGCTGCCCCGGCCCGGCGAAACCCACTGGCGCCAGTCGGTGGACCGCGAGGTGCTGGCCACCCGCAAGTCGGTGGGCATCTGCGACGTGACCACGCTGGGCAAGATCGACATTCAGGGCACCGACGCGGGGGCCTTCCTCGACCGGGTCTATGCCAACACCTTTTCCACCCTCGCCGTCGGCAAGTGCCGCTACGGGCTGATGCTGCGCGAGGATGGCATGGTGATGGACGACGGCACCACCGCGCGGCTGGGGCCGAACGAATATGTCATGACCACCACCACCGCCAACGCGGTGCCGGTGTTCCGCCATCTGGAATACTGCCGCCAGTGCCTGTGGCCCGACCTGGACGTGCAACTGATCTCTACCACCGAGGCCTGGGCGCAATTCTCGGTCGCCGGGCCGAACGCGCGCAAGCTGCTGGAAAAGCTGGTGGACCAGGACATCTCCGACGCCGCCTTCCCCTACATGGCCTGCGGCGCGATCACCGTGGGGGGGCTGCGCGCGCGGCTCTTCCGTATCTCGTTCTCGGGCGAACTGGCGTATGAGATCGCGGTGCCCACCCGCTATGGCGACGCGATGATCCGCGCGCTGCTGGCGGCGGGGCGTGAATACGACGCGGTGGTCTACGGCACCGAGGCTTTGGGCGTGATGCGGGTCGAAAAGGGCCATGTCGCGGGCAACGAGCTGAACGGCCAGTCCACCGCGCTGAACATGGGGCTGGGCAAGATGGTGTCGCGCAAGAAAGACGCGATCGGCGTGGTGCTGTCGCAGCGCGAGGGGATGGTGCGGGCGGACGGGCTGCGCATCGTCGGTGTCAAGCCGGTCGATCCGGCGCAGGCGCTGACCGCGGGCAGCCATTTCCTGGCGCTGGGTGCGCCCGCGACGGCGGCGGAGGATGGCGGCTGGCTGACCTCGGTGGTCCATTCCCCCCATCTGGGCCATGCCATCGCGCTCGGCTACCTCAAGAACGGCGCGGCGCGCTTGGGCGAACGGCTGCGCACGGTCAACCTGCTGGCCGGAACCGAGGTCGAGGTCGAGATCGTCAGCCCGCATTTCTTCGATCCGGAAGGGGAACGTCTTCGTGCCTGATCTGAGCCTCACCCCGCTGACCGCGCTGGGCCATGCCGCGCCCGAAACCGTCACCATCGGCCCGGTCACCATCGCCGAGGTCACCACCACCGCGCTCGCCTCGCTGGCGAGCCGGCGCGGGCGCGCGGCCGATGTGACGGCCGCCGCCACCGCACAAGGCATCCCCCTGCCCGGCCCCGGCCGCGCCGAACCCGGCGCGCCGTTCGCCGCGTTCTGGCTCGGCCCCGACCAGTGGATGGTCGAGGCGCCCTTTGCCACGCAGGAGGACATCGCGGCGATCCTGCGCCCGATGTTCGGCGACAGCGCCTCGATCACCGAACAGACCGACGCCTGGGTGCGCTTCGACGTCTCGGGCACCAGGCTGCCCGCGCTGTTCGAGCGGTTGTGCAGCTTTGATCTGCGCAGCAACGGCGCGGGTTCCGCCACCCGCACGGTGATCGAACACCTCGGCTGCTACCTGATCCGCCGCGCCGACACTGTGCTGACCCTCTACGGCCCGCGCTCCTCGGCGCAAAGCCTGCACCATGCGCTGACCACGGCGGCCCGCAGCGTTTTCTAGTCGGTGGGCGACATGCCGCCCGCCAGCCCGCGCAAGCCCACCAGCCGCCGCCGCTCATCGTTCGGGTTGACGCCGAAGGCTTGCGCATAATGCCGCGTCATCGGCGACGAGGTGGCATAGCCGACCGACTGCGCGATCTGGGCGATCGACTGGGTCGAGTAAAGCACGCGCTGGCGCGCCTTCTTCAGCCGCATCAGGCGGTAGTATTTCAGCGGGCTCTGCCCGGTCGCCTGCTTGAAGCAGCGTTCCAGATGGCGTTCCGACATCGCGACGGCGGCGGCCACGTCGGCGATCTGGATCGGGTCTTCGATGTGCTCGGCAAAGATTCGGATCGCGGCGCGGATCGGTTCGGGCAGCAGATCGTCGGTGCCGCCGCGTTTCTGCACCGGCACCTTCTGGCTGGTGTCCTCGGCGCGCACGAACGGGTGCTGGAACCAGCAGGCGACCTCGGTCATCGTCTCGCGGCCCAGCCGTTCCTCGATCAGCCGCAGCATCAGGTCGAACACCGCCCCGGCGCCCGAGGCGGTATAGCGCCGCCGGTCGCGCACGATCACCGCCTGGCTGGCGCTGGCGTCCGGAAACTCCGCCTTGAACGCCTCTTCATAGCACCAGTGCACCGAGGCGCTGTGCCCCTCCATCACGCCCGAGCGCACTAGCGGGAAGATGCCGCCGCTGAAACCGCCCAGCGTGACGCCGCAGCGATCCAGCCAGCGCACCTGCGCGTTCGACCGGCGCGGGTTGGCAAACCGCGAGGTCGGGCTGGACAGGAAGATCAGGCCATCAAGCCCCAGCACCTCTGACAGCATCATGTCAGGGTCGAACCGCACCTCGGCGCTCGACCGCACCGGGCCGGGTTCCTCGCCGATCAGCCGCCAGGCGAACTCGCGCCGCCCGGTGATTTCGTTGGCGGCGCGCAGCGGCTCGATGGCCGAGGTCAGGCAGGCCATCGGGAAGCCGGGGAACAGCAGGAACCCCAGCGTCAGGCAGGTATCCTTGTGCGCGATCATGGCATTTGAATTCCCGGTGAGACTGTGCATATTTCACGGTAGTAAAAATTATTGGTCAACTGTTTACACATAGGCAACCTGATGAGCACAAGCCAGACGCCCGCCGACGATGACGCCCAAACCATCGCCAAGTCGAAACCGGCCTTCGACCAGGACCCGCACCGCGTCCGCGAGTTGAGCGAGCGCAATCTGGAAACGGCGATCGGCCGCGCGGTGCGTTCGTTCCGGCGCCAGCAGAACATGACGGTCGCCGATCTGGCCGGGGTCACGGGGCTGTCGATCGGGATGCTGTCGAAGATCGAGAATGGCATCACCTCGCCATCCTTGACCACGCTGCAAATCCTCAGCCACGCCTTTTCCACCCCGATCACCTCGTTCTTCCGCGGCTTCGAGGAACGGCGCGAGGTGCAGCACGTCAAGGCCGGCGAACATATCGAGATCGAGCGTCGCGGCACCCGCGCCGGGCATCAGTACAACCTTTTGGGCCATATCGGATCGAACTCGTCGGGCGTGGTGGTGGAACCCTACATCATCACCCTGACCGCCGAATCCGATACCTTCCCGACCTTCCAGCATGACGGAATCGAACTGCTTTACATGCTTGAAGGCGAGGTCACATACCGGCATGGCGATCAGCTTTTCCATCTTCAGCCCGGCGACAGCCTGTTTTTCGATGCCGATGCCCAGCACGGGCCCGAAACCCTGAACAAGCTGCCCGCGCGCTACCTGTCGGTCATTTCCTACCCGCAGCCCTGAGTGCGCGGGCCGGATCAGGCCGGGTCGGGCATCCAGCCCGCCGAGGTCGGCGCGCCGTCGTCGAATTTCGCGAGATAGGCCACCATCATGGCGCGGTTACGCTCGAACCCCTTGTAGGTCGCCAGTTCCACCGGCAGGTCGCGGATCACCCGGTGCAGGCGGCGGCCCCATTTCGGGATCGTCACCAGTTCGTCGAACCGGATCAGGTAGCAGCGGATCGGAAAGGCGATGGCATTGGATCGCGGCAGCCGGTGCAGCGTCTGCAATTCCACCCGCAGGTGCATCCGGCGGCCGACGTTGTCGGGCGTGATGCTGGCGCGCGTCGGGCCCCAGACCGGGTAATTTTCCGGGCTGGTGTCCAGCAGCGGATCGACCGTCATGGTCCAGTTGAAGCGCCGCACCGGGGCGCCGTGCTGCAGCTTCAAGAGGAACTTCAGCGCGCGGTCGAACACCCCCAGTTCATGCGCCTTGGGCACCGGCGCGTGCCATTCGTGAAAGCCCATGCCGATGTCGAAATCCAGGCTCCAGTCGGCCTGCGTCGTGACCATTCCGGCCTCGATCCACAGGTTGTCGTCGCGCTGGTCCTGCAACGTGAAATCGCCCTGCGTCTGCCGGGTGATGTATTCCATCGGGCCATAGGGCAGCGTCGTTTCGTCCAGAAAGGTGAACGTCTGGTCGATCTGCATCGGCCGGTTGATCCAGTGCCAGCGGTTGCCGTCCTTGTGCAATTCGAACAGGTCGGGATAATCCCGCGCCTTCGACTCCATGATCAGTTCCAGCAGATCCCAGCCCGCCAGCGTCATGTGCGGCAGCGACTGGCAGCGCAGCGGATCCTCGGCCAGCACTAGCGCACGGTCGCGCATTTCCGACAGATAGTGTTCATCGACGTCGAACATGTGTTCGAACACGCTGCCCTTCGGCCCCGGCACATGCGGCTCCATGTTGACGGAATACATGTAGCTGTCTTCGCTGAACGGAAACGGAAACCGCCGGACCGCCTTTGGCGAATTGTGAAAGGTGAAATCGCCGCGAAACGTCTCGGTGTTGAACGTCAGCCCCATCGCTTCCCCCTATCGGTCCAGCACAAGGGACGTGCCCTCGAACCGCGACACGCATGGCATGATCCGTTTCCCCTCGGCCTTCTGCTCGTCGGTCAGCCAGTGGTCGTTGTGCAGGATGTGCCCGTCGCAGCGCAACACGGCGGTTTCGCATTGCCCGCAGGCGCCGCCGCGGCAGAGGTAGGGCGCATCGACCCCCGCCGCCTCGATCGCCTCCAGCAGCGACTGGCTGGCCCCGACGGTGATCGTCTTGCCCGAGGCGGCCAGTTCCACCCGGAACGGCTGACCGACCGGGGGGGCGAGGAATTCCTCGTGGTGCACGGTATTGCGCGGCCAGCCCGCCGCCTCGGCCGTGGTGCGGACCCAGGTGATCATCCCCTTCGGCCCGCAGACATAGAGATGCGTGCCCAGCGGCTGCCCGGCCAGCAGCGCCTTGAGGTCGATGACCTGCTTCTCGTCGTCGTGATAAAGGTGCACCCGCTCGCCATAGGCGGCGCGCAGATCGGCCATGTAGGCCCCGAGCGCGCGGTTGCGCGCGGCATAGTGCAGCTCGAACCGGCCGCCCTGCGCCGCCAGTTGCGCCATCTGGGCAAGGAAGGGCGTGATGCCGATGCCCCCCGCGATCATCAGGTGCTTGCGCGCCCGCGCATCGAGCGCAAAGAGGTTGACCGGCGCGCCCAGCACCATCTCGAGTCCAGGCCGGACATGGCTGTGCATGTAGAGCGAACCGCCCCGCCCGGCCTCGTCGCGTCGCACGGAAATGCTGTAACCGGTGCTGTCGCCGGGATCGCTCATCAGCGAATAGGGGTTCATCCGGCGGGTGCCGTGGTCGTCCATCTCGACCACCACATGCGCGCCGCCCGAGAATGGCGGCATCGCCCCGCCATCGCGGCGCACAAAGCGGAAGCGCTTGATCAGGTCGTTGACCTCGGTGACTTCGGCCACCCTGACGGGGATTTTCGGGGCGCCGACGCTCATGTGAACCGCTCCACGGCTGGGGGCACCTTGCCCGGATCTTCCGCGTCGATGTTCACGCCCTGAAACGCCGCCAGACGGCGCGAGTAGTGGTCGCGCACGAAGAGGCTCAGCCCGCAGTGGCTGCAAATGAACGGGTCGGTGCGCACGTTCTCGGTGATGCCCTTGCAGTGCACGCACTGCACCCGGCGCGCGGTCGGGCCGCGATGCTCGGTCTGCATGGCGTCATGCGGCAGGCCGGCCGCGATCGCCTCGCGCTGGGCCTGGCCGATCAGGCCCTCGGTGCCGGCCAGATAGACCTGCAACCCCATCCGCGCGTCGGCCAGCACCTTGCGCAGCCGTTCCTCGGCGCTGGCATAGCTCGGGCTGCGGTGGAACTGCGCCGCGCCCAAAGCCTGCAGCGCCGCCGTCATGTCGGTGCCATCCGGCCCCGGCATATAAATGATGTGCGCCCGCGCCAGCAGGGTCGGCGCCTCGGCGCCCGCCCTGGCGACGAGATCGACCAGCGCCCCGCCGCCTTCGCCATCGGCCACCATCAGGTGCATCGTGCCCGGACGATACGCCAGCTCGCCATAGACCGGGCGGCTGCGGATCGCAGGGGGGAAGTCCGTCTTGCTCATCGTCATTTGCCCTTCACGCCGCTGTGGCCCGACCCGGAATGGTTTCACCGGCTTCCGGGCGCGCCGGGACCGCGAAGGCACCTCTCCACTGGAGAGGTGCCCGATCCCGTTGCCCATAAGGCCGGAGGCCGTTGGGCAAGCGGGGGGCGGCCTGGGCCTGCGCCCGCCAATCAGGCCGCGCCTGCCTGGGCTGGCGCGGAAACGCGCCTGCCACGGGCAGGCAGGCGCGGCCCGATTTGTCACGGGACAAATCGGGCAAGACGATTGACGCGGCGAACAGGAAAACCATTCCGACAGCCATCTTCAGCCCCTAGCCCTTCGCCGTGCGCCGCTTTTTCTCGACATCGTAGAACGGCATCGGATGCGTTGTCGCCGCGATCTCGCCATGCGTCGCGCAGTTCACCGTCAGCTTGGTGCCGGTGGTGGCGCAATCGACCGGCAACCGCGCAATGGCAATCGTGTGCTTGTTCAGCGGCGAATGCATCGCCTGCGTCACCACGCCGACCTGTTCGCTGCCGCGGAACACCGGCGCGCCGTTGCCGGGCGCGTTCACGCCGTCCAGCACCAGCCCCCAGATCTTGAAACGTTCCTTGCCCTTCAGGCGGTAATGCTCTTCCGCGCCGCGAAAGCCGGTCTTGCCAGGCGAGACGGTGAAATCGAGCCCGAGTTCCCACAGCGTGTCGCCCGGCCCCTGATCGGGGAACGGATACATCTCGGAATTGTCGAACGGGAAGAACAGCAGATAGCTTTCGGTGCGCAAGAGGTCGAGCGTGGTGAACCGGCACGGGATGATCCCCATCGCCTTGCCCTCGTCCAGAATGCGATCCCAGATCATCGGCGCGTCCTGGCCGCGGCAAAAGAGTTCATAGCCGCGCTCGCCGGTATAGCCGGTGCGCGAGATCATCACCGGCTTGCCAAAGAGCGAGGTCTGCATCTGCGCGAAGTAGGGCAGCGCCCGGATGCCCTCGACGTGTTTCGCCAGATAATCAACCGCCAGCGGCCCTTGCAGCGACAGGTCGTGCAGGTTGTCGTCGAACCGGATCGCCACGTCGCGCCCGGTCGCCGCCATCGTCAGTTGCTCGTGCGCGCCGCCCGAACCGTGCACCACCATGAAGGCGTTCGGCCCGGTGCGGTAGATCACGCAGTCGTCGATGAACTTGCCCGCATCGTTCAGCATCGTGGCATAGACCGACCGGCCCGGCATCAGCTTCTCGATGTTGCGCGTGGTCGCGCGTTCGATGACATGGCTGGCGGCCGGGCCGGTGATGTGCACCTTCTTCAGCCCCGACACGTCCATCAGCCCGGCCTTGGTGCGGATCGCCATGTATTCCGTCATCGGATCGCCGTCATAGGACCAGGCCGTGCCCATCCCGCTCCAGTCCTCAAGCGCGGAACCCAGTGCGCGGTGACGGTCGGCAAGCGTCGAGAATCGCCAGGAATTGGTCATGTGCTTCCCCCTGATGGAGCTTTTTGTTGGTGACAGTCTGAAATCAACGGCGCTGAAAAGCAACATTGAAGAGCAAAAAGTTTTCCTCTGAGGGAAATCTTGAAGGGCGGCCGCTGAAGAAAAGGGCGGCCCGAAGGCCGCCCCCGCGGTTCCTTGCAGGCGCCGGGTCAGGTCGGCAGCACAAAGAACCAGTTCGCCCACAGCACCACCGCGGCGCCCCCGATCAGCGCCAGATAGGGTAGCATCCCGGCCTTGCGTTCGCCCATGTCGCCTTCCATCAGGCCGAGGTCTTCCATCGCCTCCGGCGGGAACTTGCCGCCGTCCTGCACATAGTGGCGGAACCAGAACACCGGGATGATCAGCGCGGCAAACACCAGCCCGACCCAGAGCGCGCTGGAATAGCCCCAGACCTTGGCCCCGGCCCCCAGAAACAGCGCGTTCACGAAGGCCAGCAGCGTGTTGAACGCGATCAGCGCGGTCGGCGCCTTCCACGGCCGCGCGACATGGCCCGAGTCGATGCGGTGGATCCAGCCCGCGTTCAGGTTCAGGAAGTTGAACACGATGTAGCCGACGTTCGAGATCGCCAGCACGTAGAAGTAGCCGCCCACGTCCGAGGCCAGCGCGAGCAGGAACAGATTGAAGCAGAAGTCGGTCCACATCGCCCCGGTCGGCGCGCCGTGGGCGTTGACGTGGCTGAGGTATTTCGGCAGCCAGCCATCGCGCGAGCCCTGATAGAGCGTGCGCGACGACCCCGCCATCGCGGTCATGATGGCGAGAAACAGCGCCATGATCATCAGGATCACGAAAATCTGCACGATGATCCGGCTGGTGCCCACCATGCCGCCCAGCGCCTCGGCGATGCCGGTGCCGTCGACAACGCCCGGCGCCAGCATCCCCTCATGCCCCAGCACGCCCTGGAACGAGAAGGGGATCAGGAAGTAGAACACTGCGCAGAGGATCCCCGAGAAGAAGATCGCCTTGAAGGTGTCGGTCTTGGGGTCCTTCATCTCGCGCGTGTAGCAGACCGCGGTTTCAAAGCCGTAGGTGGACCAGGCCGCGATATACATCGCGCCCAGGAACAGCGTCCAGCCGCCGAGGTTCCAGGTGCCGTCGGTGGCGGCGTAACTGGTCGTCGGCGGCACGATGCCGGTGACGTTGGTGGTCTGGATCGCACCGGTCAGGATCGGCACCAGCCCGACCAGCAGCAGGGGCACCAGCACGATCACCGCCAGCCATTTCTGCGCGTTTGCCGTGTTGGCGATGCCGCGATGCTGGATGGCGAACATCACCAGCATCAGCACCGCGCCGATCACGAAGGTCGAGTTGAAGTGCAGCGTGCCAAGGCCGGGGATCGCGATCGCCAGCGCCTCCCAGGTCCGCGCGGCGGGGGTCAGCGCGGTCACGGCGTCGGCCGTGGCCACCGCCTTGATCGCATCCGGCAGCGCCGTTCCGGCATGGGCGGCGAGATAGGCCACCACGCCCGGGTCGGTCGCCGTGATGGTCGCGATATGGGCGGTGACCCAGTCCACCACCGCGGGCGCGGTGTCGGTCGGGATCGGGAAGAACGAGTTCAGGATGTAGCCGCCCGCGATCGCGCAGCCAAGCGACAGCACCGGGCTCCACGCGAACCAGTTGCACCAGACCGAGAGCGGCGCCACCAGCTTGGAATAGCGCAGCCACGCCGTCGCGCCATAGACCGAGGCGCCGCCGGACTTGTTGCCGAACATCCCCGCGATCTCGGCATAGGTGAAGGATTGCGAGAACCCCATCACCATCGAAAGCATCCAGACCACGAAGGCCGCCTTGCCCGCCACTCCGGCGATGCCGCCGATCGAGAACAGCACCAGCGGCGGCACCCCGGCGGCGACCCAGAAGGCGCCCTTCCAGTCCAGCGTTCGATGCAACTCACCGGAAACCTTTCCTGACGACAGCCCTTCGTTCACGGATGACATTTGTCGAAACTCCCCTGTTCCCTGTTGTCGGCGAGGATTGATTTTCGGGGCTGCTGGCTTCGGCCCCCCCCTCGTCGCTGTTGTCCCTGTTCCGGGCCCGCCCAGGGGCAGGTCCGGCCGCTTCAGTTCGGGAAAACGCGGGCCAGGCATTGCAACGAACGCGGCGGCCATGCCGACCGTCCACGAATGACCCGCGCGGGGGCGTTGCCCGCCGTCAGATCAAGCTTCCGCGCAACTCAAAGGTCCGGATTCGCATCCCCTGCGACACATTGGCTCAGGTCACGGGGCGGACAAAGTAACTTTTTGCCTGTGGCGAAAGTTTTTTTACCTTGATGCCAACTTCGCAGGTCCGGATGCCGCTTTCGCTTGCGCCTGGGCCTGAAAACGCCCGAAATCAGGGCGATCCGGGGCGCCGACCGCTATGACTTGGCCGACTGCCGCGTGCTGAAACGCCACAGTTCATAACGGACGCGGGCCATCTTGTAGGCGTCGAACACCGACATCGCATAGACGAACAGCCCCCCCGCCAGCTTGCCGACGATCGACACATCGGGGGCCGCGGTCTTCAGCGTGAAGCCACCCAGCAGCAGCATGAAGAACAGGAACATCAGCCCGCGCAGCGGCGCCCGGTTGATCACCTGCCCCGAACCGGGCAGCACCAGCGCCGCCGCCAGCACCAGCAGCGGCGGCAGCGGGGCGCGCGGGCCGCTCATGCCACCCGCTCTGCCGCGACCGGCCCGAGCGCCGTCCCGGCCTGCGCGTCAAGGTCGGCGCGCAAGGCGATGAGGCAGTCCAGCAAGGGTTGCAGCACCTCCGGCGCCAGCGGCACCGTGCCCATTTCGGCATCGCGGAACATCAGGTAGCGGGTGCGGTCGGCCTCCTCCGCCAGCCAGACGATCCGCAGCCCGCGCGGCGAGATCACCAGTTCCTTGGCCCGATCCAGCGCGAACAGCCCCAAATGGCGCCGCAGCACGGCCTCGGGCGGCAGGCCGGCCCCGTCGTCGGTGCGGATCTGCGCCTCGGGCGGGCAGAACGCGGGCGGCGCCACCTGCACCGGCAGCCGCGCGAAATGGGAAAACGTCTCGCCCCCGCCGGGCCGCATCATCAGATCGAAGGTCGCGCGCACCGGCATCGGCGCGGGCAGCGTCACCATCAGCCAGAGCGCGGGCAGCTTGCGGAAGGTCAGCGTGTCGGGCAGCGCCTGCAGGTCGAACGGCTGGCCGCGATAGCTCGCCGACAGCCGCGCGAAACCATGCGGCGCGATCGCCTTCAGCCCGCCGGTGAACAGCGGTTTCACCGCGTCGAAATATCCGGCGCGGGCGGCCGCACGGCCCTGCGCGCCGCGCCGCACCAGCCGGACGGCGCCGATCCCCAGCAGCAGGATCAGCGCCCCCGGCGCGATCAGACTCAAAACGTCGGTCATGGCAGCCTTTCGTTGCGAAAGAAGATGGCCCGCCGGAAGCGGGCCACCCTGATCATGCGCGCGCCGCTCAGTACCCGGCCGGTTTCGGCCAGGGCATGGTGAACTGCGCCCCGCGGTTGACAAAGCGATAGCGCCAGAAGTGGAACCACAGCGACACCACGATGTAGAACGTCACCATCGCCACCAGTTGCGTGCCGTAGCCCAGGAACACCGCGAAGTAGGTCACGCCGCAGAGCGTCAGCAGGATGATCGCCGGGATCGGGTGGAACGGATGTTCATAGCCGCGCTTGATCGCGTGCAGCGGCCATTTGCGGCGGAACAGGATGACGTTCAGCGGCATGAAGGTGTATTCCAGCAGCCCCGACAGGATCGAGAAGGTGATCACCTGATCCAGCGGCGCCCCCAGCGCGAACACCAGCGCGATCGGCACCAGGAAGATGATCGAGCGGTGCGGGGTGCGGTATTTCGGATGCACCGCCGCGAACCACGACGGCAGATAGTGGTCACGCCCCATCGCGAACCAGGCCCGCGAGGCATCATTGATGCAGCCGTTGGCCGAGGCGAGCGTCGCGAACATGGTGCCGATCGCCAGCAGCACCATCAGCCAGGTGCTGCCCGAGAGGCGTGCCGCGTCGAACAGCGGCACCCCGGCCTGACCGAGGTATTCCCACGGCATCAGGCCGACGCAGACATACCACGTCAGTGTCGCCGCGATCAGCAGCGTCATGATCCCGGCCAGCGTGCCGAACGGCAGCGACCGCGCGGGCGAGCGCACTTCCTCGGCCGCCTGCGTGGTGCCTTCGATGCCGAGGTAATACCACAGCCCGAAGTGCATCGAGGCCAGCACCCCGATCCAGCCATAGGGCAGCGCGGTCATCAGTTGCGCATGGCGCATCGGGCTGGCCGCCGTCCAGGGCGCGGTCACCAGGAACAGCACCACGATCGAGCTGAAGGCGATCGCCGTGATCACCAGGTTGAAGGTCAGCGTCGCCAGCACGCCGCGATAGTTCAGCCAGGCCAGGAACACGATCGACAGCACGATGAACGGCCGCTGATCAAGCCCGGTATGGCCCGTCATCGTCGCCACCGTATCCATCAGATAACCGAAGGTGATCGCGTTCGCCGCCTCCAGCATGGTGTAGGCGAACACCAGATAAAGGCCGACGTTGAACGCCATCAGCGGCCCGATGATGTGCTTGGCCTGGGTGTATTGCCCGCCCGCCGCTGCGACGGTCGAGGTGACTTCCGAATCGATCATGGCGACGCAGGTATAAAGGATGCCCGCGAACCAGCAGGCGATCAGCGCGGCATAGGCGCCGCCCTTGCCCACCGAGAAGTTCCAGCCCATGTATTCGCCGACCAGAACGATGCCGACACCCAGCGCCCAGACGTGGGCCGGTCCCAGCACGCGCGCAAGCCCGTGGCTTGCGATTGCCTCTTCAGCATTTGCCATCGTGCCCCCCTAGAGCCTGTGTTTTTCGGACAGCGCTTCCAGCTCGCCCTCGCGCGACGAGGTGAGCTGCGCTTCCGTGTAGGTCGTGTCGGTCCTGATCCAGTCGGCGATCACGATGCCGCCCAGCAGCACCGAAAGGGCCCAGGCCGCATATTCAAGCCAGTTCCAGTAATCCATTTGCCTGCCCCTTCACTCTTGGCCGAACCGCTCGGCGATCACGTCGTGGTATTCCTTGCCCGACAGCTTCAGCATCAGCGTGAAGTAGCCGACCAGCACCACCACCATCACCACCAGCTGGACGATGTTGAACGAATAGTCGAACCGTGTGGTGATGATGCTTGCCGCCGAGGCGGGATCGGCGAAGCCGAGTTGGTGCCACTTTTCCACCATCGTCGGGTTCTGGCCGAGACTCTCCCAGGTCGGGTTGGTCTGCGGCGTCGTGACGGTGCTGCTGCCCGCCAGCTTGAGCCAGAGCGGGATGTAAAGCGACCCGATCGCCAGCACCAGAAGCACGATCACATCGAAGATCTGGCTCGCCTTGCTTTGACTCGGGGGGATGTATTTCGCCATGACGGTCAGCCTTTCCTGGCTCGGGCTGCATCCAGAAACCGGATGTCCAGCCCGTACATGAAGTCGCGGTCTTCGCGGTAATGGCGCAGCATCGCCATGATGGCGGCGGTATTCAGCACCAGCACGATGACGCCGCCCACCATCAGCAGGGCCCGCGCCCCCGCATCCGGCGCGATCGGCCATGTCGCGATGGCGACAAAGATCATGGCCAGCCACAATCCGATCACGAACGCCCACGCGACCAGCGTGTCGCGCCTGTGCATCGTTTCTATCCGTTGGTTCAGGTCCGGCAATTTCCCCTCCGTCTGTTGGCTTGGTGCCCTCTGGTGGCTTCTGCTGGGGCGCGCAGTGCTTTTTCACTGGTTGACAATTATTTTTCTTACAGGAAACATCGGCTGCGACACTCTGTCAAGAAAACTCTGAACCCGACCCTTCGTTCGACACCGGCGACATCACCACGCCGGTCACACCCCCTCACGGTAAAAAAAGTTTCATTTCAGTTGAACGGTCCGGAATTCGCTGCTAGCCTCATCCCAGTCACGATCAAGGAGTCGATCCCATGTGCGGTATTGTCGGGCTTTTCCTGAAAGACCCGTCGCTGGAGCCGAAGCTCGGCGCCATGCTGACGGACATGCTCATCACCATGACCGACCGCGGCCCCGACAGTGCGGGCATCGCGATCTATTCCCGCCCGCATGCGGGCGAGGCGAAACTGACGGTGCAGTCGGCCAATCCGGCCGTCGATTTCGCCAACCTCGATGCCGACCTCGGCGCCGCGATCGGCTGCGACGTGATCGCGGTTCGCAAGGACTCGCACACCGTGCTGACGCTGCCCGCCGACAAGCTCGACGCCGCCCGCGCCGCGATCCGCGAGGTCCGTCCCGACGTGCGCGTGATGAGCGCGGGCGAGGAGATCGAGATCTACAAGGAGGTCGGCCTGCCCCGCGACGTCGCGCGCCGCTTCGACATCGCGAAGATGGCCGGCACCCACGGCATCGGCCACACCCGGATGGCGACCGAATCCGCCGTCACCACGATGGGCGCGCACCCGTTCTCGACCGGCCCCGACCAGTGCCTGGTGCACAACGGCTCGCTGTCCAACCACAACTCGGTGCGGCGCGTGCTGAAACGCGCGGGCATGACCTTCGAGACCGAGAACGACACCGAGGTCGCCGCCGCCTTCCTGACCCACAAGATGCACGAAGGCGCCAACCTCGGGCAGGCGATGGAGGCGACGCTGACCGATCTTGACGGCTTCTTCACCTTCGTCGTCGGCACCCACAACGGCTTTGGCGTGGTGCGCGACCCGATCGCCTGCAAGCCCGCCGTGATGGCCGAAACCGACCAGTATGTCGCCTTCGGCTCCGAATACCGCGCGATGGTCAACCTGCCGGGCATCGAGACCGCCCGCGTCTGGGAACCCGAACCCGCCACCGTCTACTTCTGGGAACATTGAGCCATGCAGACATTCGACCTTGAGGCGCAGGGCCTGCGCGCGCTCAACGCGGCGCTTCACGCGCTGAAGGGCACCACCAACCAGACCGCCTGGGAAGTGATCAACGCCAAGGGCAGCCACGCCATCGCCGTGGGCGTCGACGCGCCGATCGACCTGACGGTGCACGGTTCCACCGGCTACTACTGCGCCGGCATGAACAAGCAGGCGACGATCCGCATCAAGGGCAGCGCCGGGCCGGGCACCGCCGAGAACATGATGTCGGGCGCCGTGATCGTGGACGGCGACGCCAGCCAGTATGCGGGCGCCACCGGCAACGGCGGGCTGCTGGTGATCAAGGGCAACGCCTCCTCGCGCTGCGGCATCTCGATGAAGGGCATCGACATCGTGGTGCACGGCAACATCGGCCACATGTCGGCCTTCATGGCACAGTCGGGCAACCTCGTCGTGTTGGGCAACGCCGGCGATGCGCTCGGCGACTCGCTTTACGAGGCGCGGCTCTTTGTGCGCGGCTCGGTGAAATCGCTTGGCGCCGACTGCATCGAGAAGGAGATGCGGCCGGAACACCTCGCGATCCTCGCCGATCTGCTGAAGCGCGGCGAGGCGGGCCATCTTGCCAAGCCCGAAGAGTTCAAGCGCTACGGCTCGGCCCGCAAGCTTTACAATTTCAATATCGACAACGCGTCGGCTTACTGAGGTTCCCAGATGAGCGATTTTCCCCATACGCCGCCGAAGATGAGCTGGACCTTCTCGAACGCCGTCAACGCCGAGATCAGGCGCGCCGCCGCCACCGGCATCTACGACATCCGCGGCGGCGGGTCCAAGCGGCGGCTGCCGCACTTCGACGACCTCCTGTTCCTCGGCGCCTCGATCAGCCGCTATCCGCTGGAAGGCTACCGCGAGAAATGCGCGACCGACGTCTGGCTTGGCACCCGCCACGCCAAGAAGCCGATCCACCTCGACATCCCGATCACCATCGCGGGCATGAGCTTCGGCTCGCTGTCCGGCCCGGCGAAGGAAGCCCTTGGCCGTGGCGCCTCGGCGGCCGGAACCTCGACCACCACCGGTGACGGCGGCATGACCGAGGAAGAGCGCGGCCATTCCAGGACACTGGTCTACCAGTACCTGCCCTCGCGCTACGGCATGAACCCCGACGACCTGCGCCGCGCCGACGCGATCGAGGTTGTGGTGGGGCAAGGTGCGAAACCCGGCGGCGGCGGCATGCTGCTGGGCCAGAAAATCTCCGACCGGGTTGCCGCGATGCGCAACCTGCCCAAGGGCATCGACCAGCGCTCGGCCTGCCGTCATCCGGACTGGACCGGACCGGACGATCTGGAGATCAAGATCCTCGAACTGCGCGAAATCACCGACTGGCAGGTTCCGATCTACGTCAAGATCGGCGGCGCGCGGCCCTATTACGATACCGCACTGGCGGTGAAGGCGGGGGCCGACGTGGTGGTGCTCGACGGCATGCAGGGCGGCACCGCCGCCACCCAGGACGTGTTCATCGAGAACGTCGGAATGCCCATTCTCGCCTGTATCCCGCTTGCGGTAAAAGCCTTGCAGGACTTGGGGATGCACCGCGAGGTTCAACTGATCGTCTCGGGCGGCATCCGGACCGGCGCCGATGTCGCCAAGGCGATGGCGCTGGGGGCCGACGCGGTCTCGATCGGCACCGCCGCGCTGATCGCGCTGGGGGACAACGACCCCGCGCTGGAAGCCGAATACAACAAGCTCGGCACCACCGCCGGCGCCTATGACGACTGGCACGAGGGCCGCGACCCGGCCGGGATCACCACGCAGTACCCCGAGCTTTACAGCCGCTTCGACCCAATCCTCGGCGGCCGCCGCCTCACGAACTACCTCAAGGTGATGACGCTGGAGGCGCAGACCATCGCGCGCGCCTGCGGCAAGAGCCACCTGCACAACCTGGAACCCGAAGACCTTTGCGCGCTGAACGTCGAAGCAGCGGCAATGGCGGGGGTGCCCATCGCCGGAACCTCGTGGATTCCCGGCAAGACCGGTTACTGACCATAAAAAGAACGACAGGGAGCTACCATTCCGATGCCAAAGGATCTGGCCAAATACGCCGCTGAAAAGGGCGTCAAGTATTTCATGGTGTCCTACACCGACCTGTTCGGCGGCCAGCGTGCCAAGCTGGTTCCGGCGCAGGCGATCAACGACATGGCGGTGGACGGCGCGGGGTTCGCGGGCTTCGCGACCTGGCTCGACCTGACCGCCGCGCACCCCGACATGATGGCGGTGCCCGACCCGTCGTCGGTGATCCAGTTGCCCTGGAAACCCGAGGTCGCTTGGCTCGCCTCCAACTGCGTGATGGAGGGGCAGCCGGTCAAGCAGGCGCCGCGCAACGTGCTGCGCGCGGTGGTCGACGAGGCCGCGAAAGAGGGGCTGCGCGTCAAGACCGGGGTGGAGCCGGAATTCTTCCTGCTGACCCCCGAGGGCGACAAGGTTTCCGACGCCTACGACAACGCGGTGAAGCCCTGCTACGACCAGCAGGCGGTGATGCGCCGCTATGACGTGATCGCCGAGGTTTGCGACTACATGCTGGCGCTGGGCTGGGAGGCGTATCAGAACGACCACGAGGACGCCACCGGCCAGTTCGAGATGAACTGGAAGTATGACGACGCCCTGCAAACGGCTGACAAGCACAGCTTTTTCAAGTTCATGATGAAGTCGATCGCGGAAAAGCACGGCATGCGCGCGACCTTCATGCCCAAGCCGTTCCAGGGCCTGACCGGGTCGGGCTGCCACGCCCATATCTCGGTCTGGGATCTGGCCGGCAAGACCAATGCCTTCGCCGACAACAGCAAGGAACTGGGCCTGTCGGACCGCGGCCGCAACTTCCTCGGCGGCATCATGAAGCACGCCTCGGCGCTGGCGGCGATCACCAACCCGACGGTGAACAGCTACAAGCGCATCAATGCGCCGCGCACCATCTCGGGCGCGACCTGGGCGCCCAATACGGTGACCTGGACCGGCAACAACCGCACCCACATGGTGCGCGTGCCCGGCCCCGGCCGGTTCGAGCTGCGCCTGCCCGACGGTGCGGCGAACCCCTACCTGATGCAAGCCGTGATCATCGCGGCGGGTCTTGACGGCATCCGCACCAAGGCCGATCCCGGCCGCCGCTACGACATCGACATGTATACCCAGGGCCATACCGTGAAGGGCGCGCCGAAGCTGCCGCTGAACCTGCTCGACGCGCTGCGTGAATATGACAAGGACAAGACCCTGAAGGCGATGATGGGCGAAGAGTTTTCGGCCGCGTTCCTGAAGCTCAAGCATCAGGAATGGGCCAGCTTCGTGTCGCACTTCTCGCGCTGGGAGCATGAGAACACGCTGGACATCTGAACGGGCGCTGCGGCCAGCCAGACGGGAACGGTCCGGCCCCGGGCACCGCCCGGGGCCGATGCCAATTGATCCCCTGCCCCCGGAGGCGCGATGAACATCCTGATCTTCCAGCACCTTGCGGTGGAAACGGCGGGGGTGTTCGCCGACCTCTGGGCGGCGGCGGGCCACCGCATGACGGTGGTCGCGCTGGACGAGGGCGCCCCGATTCCGCCGCTGGACGGCTTTGACCTGCTGGCCGTGATGGGCGGGCCGATGGATGTTTGGCAAGAGGCCGAACACCCCTGGCTGATCGCCGAGAAGGCCGCGATCCGGGATTGGGTGACCCGGCTCGACCGGCCCTATTTCGGCGTCTGTCTGGGCCACCAGCTTCTGGCGGCGGCGCTTGGCGGCCGCGTCGGGGTGATGCCCGCGCCCGAGGTCGGGCTGGCCGAGGTGCACCTGACTGCCGAGGGCCGGGCGGATGCGCTCTTCGCCGGGCTGCCCGCGGCCATGACCACGCTGCAATGGCACGGCGCCGCGGTGACCGCGCTGCCGCCCGGCGGGGTAACGCTGGCGCAGAACGGCGCCTGCGCCGTGCAGGCGTTGCGGGTCGGCCGCCGCGCCTGGGGTGTGCAGTATCATCTGGAGATCACGCCGCGCACCGTGGCCGACTGGCAGGCGATCCCGGCCTACCGCGCCAGCCTCGAGCGCGCCCTCGGCCCCGCCGCCGCGGGCCTTGAAGAGGCCGTGGCCCCCCATCTGCCCGCGTTCCGGCGCGCCGCCGAACGGATCAGCGCGACCCTGACCGCTGCGTGAGGCGCCATGCGACAGGCCCCGGACGCGACCGGGGCCTGCCTGTGTGACACAAAGACCGCTCAGTTCTTCAGGTAGCTTTCCAGGCTGTCTTCCAGCGCATCCTTCCACGGCGTGTGGTGCATCGGCGCCATCGTGCCGGTGATCACCGACCTATAGGCATGGTCGCGGAAGGTCATGATGCCGTCCTTCTTGTGGTCCTTCCACGCGAAGAAGGCCTCGCAGGCGCCATCGACGTCGAACGACGGGTAATCGGTTTCCGCGATCAGTTCCTTCACATAGTCGCCCTGATAGTGGATCGCGTCATGGGCATCCTCGCCCGCATCCTCGCCCGCGACGCGGGCCGTCACGTCGGCCGCCAGCACGGCGGGATCGGCCGGGATCGCGATCCGGCCCAGAATGACGTCGCGCACCCACCAGGCCTGCGCATCGAACATGTTGAAGGTGAACCACTGGTCCTGCATCCCGATGTAGAACAACTTGGGGTTCTTCACCCAGGCCACGCCCTTGTAAAGGTCCGCGGTGGCCAGCCGGTTCGCCGTCTTCAGCCGCAGATCGTCGGGCAGGAACGGGAAGTGGTGCTTGTAGCCGGTGCACAGGATGATCGCGTCGATCTTCTTCGAGGTGCCGTCCTTGAAATAGGCGGTGTCGGTATCGACGTGGTCGAGGATCGGCACCTCCTGCCAGTTCGACGGCCAGTCGAAGCCCATCGGCCCGGTGCGGTGCGCCACGGTGATCGACTTCGCGCCGTATTTCCAGCACTGCGAGCCGATGTCCTCGGCCGAATAGGAGGTGCCGATCAGCAGCAGGTCCTTGCCCTTGAACTCCACCGCGTCGCGGAAGTCGTGGGCATGCAGGATGCGGCCGTTGAAGGTGGTGAAGCCCGCAAACTCCGGCACGTTCGGCGTCGAGAAGTGGCCCGAGCAGACGATGACGTTGTCGAAAACCTCCTCGTAGATGTGGTCCTTCGCCAGATCATGCACGGTCACGGTGAACATCCCCGTGCCTTCGTCATAGCGCACGAAGCGCACGGTGGTGCTGAACCGGATCCAGTCGCGCACCCCGGCCTGCTTCACCCGGCCCTCGATATAGTCGAACAGCACGGCGCGCGGCGGGTAGCTGCCGATCTGCTTGCCGAAATGCTCCTCGAACGAATAATCCGCGAATTCAAGCCCTTCCTTGGGCCCGTTCGACCACAGATAGCGATACATCGAGCAGTGCACCGGCTCGCCATACTGATCGAGCCCGGTGCGCCAGGTGTAGTTCCACAGGCCCCCCCAGTTGGCCTGTTTCTCGAAACACACCACCTCGGGGATCTCGGTCCCCGACTGCGCCGCCGACTGGAACGCCCGCAATTGCGCCAGCCCGGAAGGCCCCGCACCGATCACCGCCACACGTTTCTTCATCCCTGTCTCCTTCATGGATTCGCGGCCTCTGCCCGGCCGCCGTCCTTGACCCGAGTTAGCGGCGCGCGTCCCTCTTTGTCAAATATCTTTCCTTGAGGGAAATACGTCCCGCCCCGCTTCGCTGCGGCCCCGTCACGCGTCGCCCCGCCTGGCCCGCATCGACTGCACGACGGCGGTGATCAGGCGGTCGGCGGTGATGCCGATGAAGGCGATCACCAGACCCGCCACGATACCGCGGCCCGCGTCCGCCTTGGCCAGCGCCTTGAAAATCTCCTGCCCCAGATCGCGGGTGCCGATCATCGCGCAGATGATGATCATGCTGAGCGCAAGCAGGATGGTCTGGTTGATGCCCAGCATGATCTCGGGCAAGGCGACCGGCAATTGCACATGACGGAACAACTGCCATTTCGTGCAGCCCGAGACCTGGCCCGCCTCGGTCAGCTCGTGTGGAACCTGTCGGATGCCGTGGTTGGTGTAGCGGATCGAGGGCACGATGGCGAAGGCGACCGTCGCGATCATCGCGGTGACGTCGCCGACACGGAACAGCATCACCACCGGGATGATGAAGCAGAACGACGGGATGGTTTGCAGCGTGTCGATGACCGGCAGCACCACCGCCTGCGCGCGGTCGCTGCGCGAGGCCCAGATGCCGATCGGAATCCCGATCAGGCAGGCGATCAGCACCGAGGCGCCACAGAGGTAAATCGTCTCCATTGCCGGAACCCAGAGCCCGGTGGCCGCGCAGATCAGCGTCAGCGTGCCCACCAGCGCGGCCAGCCCGAGGCCCCCCAGCCGCCAGCCCAGCGCCACGATCACCACCAGCACCCCCGACCACGGCAGCGCCTCGAACAGGCTGCGCAGCGGGTTGAGGAAGTTCAACAGCAGGAACACCCGGAACGCCTCGATGGTGTCGAACCAGTTCATCACGATCCAGTCCACCGCCGCTTTCCAATAGGGCGCGCTGGTCAGCGTGGCCGCCTTGGGCAGGACGTTCAGCGCCGGGAAGACGACGCCAGCCGCGGTCGTCACCGCCAGCAGGACCGCCGCGATCGCCAGATTGCCGCGCAGGCTGCGCGCGGTCGCCCCGCCCGGCTGGCTGCGGGCCGCAGCCTGGCTGAGCCGGTCCAGGATGATCGCGATGACGACGATGGCCAGCCCCGCCTCCATCGCCTGGCCGACCTTCAGCGCCCTGAGCGCCAGCAGCACGTCATAGCCCAGCCCGCCGGCTCCGATCATCGACGAGATGATCACCATGTTCAGCGCCAGCATGATGACCTGGTTGACCCCCACCATCAGCGAGGGTTTGGCGGCCGGAACCAGCACCCGCCACAGCTTCTGGCGCCGCGTGCAGCCCGCCATGTCGGCAAAATCCTTGACCTCGGGCGCCACCTTGCGCAGGCCAAGCACGGTCGCCCGCACCATCGGCGGCGTCGCGAACAGCCCCGTCGCCAGCAGCGCCGACACCGGGTTCGCGCCGAACAGCAGCAGCATCGGGATCAGATAGGCAAAGACCGGCACCGTCTGCATCAGGTCCAGCATCGGCGTGATCAGCCAGCGGTTCAGACCGGGCGAGACATAGCCCCAGATGCCCAGCAGAAGGCCGGTCACCACGCAGAACGGCACGCAGATCGCGATCAGCGCCAGCGTCAGCATCGCATTGTCCCACAACCCGAACACCGCGATCGCCAGAAAGCCGAGCCCGCACAGCAGCCCCAGCCGCCGCCCGCCCGCAAGGAAACCGATCCAGCCCATCACCAGCGTGACCCCCAGCCAGGACAGCCGCGGCAGCACCAGCGCGGCGTCGCCATTGCCGAACTTGAAGCCCTTGGCGAGCAGGTTGAACGCGAACCGCAGCGGCACGTCGATTACCGCCGACACCGACCGCGTGGCCCAGGTGAAATTGAGCTTGAGCCACAGCATCGCCGCGCCGACGGCGTCCTTGAACGGGATCACGGCCTCGGCCGGATAGGCGATCAGCGCGGGCCAGACCGCCCCCAGCAGCCAAAGCGCGGCCGCCACCGCAAGGGCGATCGGCACCAGCCCCCGCCCGGCCGCCCAGCGGATCGCGGGCGCGCGCCGGGACGCTGTCGCCAGATCGC
This sequence comes from Solirhodobacter sp., assembly GCF_964715405.1. NCBI lineage: Bacteria > Pseudomonadati > Pseudomonadota > Alphaproteobacteria > Rhodobacterales > Paracoccaceae > Solirhodobacter > Solirhodobacter sp. Next base: position 55,939 of record NZ_CBAICG010000010.1, read on the forward strand.
TCACGGGGGGCCCCCGTCGCGGCCCGACAGCACGTCGATCACGTCGCGCGCACTGACCTCGCCCAGGATCATCCCCGCGTCGTTCACCACGGCGAAGGGCTGAGGGGACTCGACGATGGCGGCGGCGAAACTGGCCACCTTGGCGGCGGCCTTCACCCGGACATATCCCGAGGCCGCCGCCGAGGCGGGCGTCATCAGGCTGCGCGCCGACAGCACCTTGGCGCGGTTCACGTCACTGGTGAATTCGGCGACGTAGTCGGTGGCCGGGTGACGCACCAGTTCCTCGGGCGTGCCGATCTGGATGATGCGGCCGTCCTTCATGATCGCGATGCGGTCGGCCAGCCGGATCGCCTCGTCGAAATCATGGGTGATGAACACGATGGTCTTGCGCAAGACCCCTTGCAGGCGCAGCAGTTCGGTCTGCATCTCGCGCCGGATCAGCGGGTCGAGCGCCGAGAACGGTTCATCGAGGAACCAGATTTCCGGCTCCACCGCCAAGGATCGCGCGATGCCGACGCGCTGCTGCTGGCCGCCCGACAGTTGCGCCGGAAAGTGCCGCTCGCGCCCGGTCAGGCCGACAAGGTCGATCATCTCCTGCGCGCGCTTTTCACGCTCGGTGCGGCCGATGCCCTGGATGAACAGCGGAAAGGCGATGTTGTCGCGCACGTTGAGGTGCGGCAGCAGCGCGAAGTGCTGGAACACCATCCCCATCTTGTGACGGCGGATCTCGATCAGTTCGGCCTCGGTCGCCTTCAGCAGATCCTTGCCGTCCAGCATCAGTTCGCCCGCCGTCGGCTCGATCAGCCGCGACAGGCAGCGCACCAGGGTGGACTTGCCCGACCCCGACAGCCCCATCACGATGAAAATCTCGCCCTCACGGATATCAAGGCTGACATCGCGCACGGCGCCGATCAGGTGGGCCCGTTCCAATTCGCCCGGCGCGACCTTGCCGCCGGTCTCGCGCAGGAACTTCGCGCCCCCCGCGCCGTAGAGCTTCCACAGATTGCTGCACCCGAGTTTGATCGGGCGCGGATCACCCGCGCCCGCCTCTGCTGGCTCGATGGCCCGATCCGATGCCGTCACCTAATTGGCCCACGCCTTCCAGGTGGCCTCGTTGGCCGCGATCCATGCGTTCGCCACGTCGTCGATGGACTTGCCGTCCAGATCGACCTCGCCCGACATCTTGTTCAGGTCGGCGGTCTCGATGTGGTAGGCCTTGGCGACCTTATAGGCCAGCGGCCACTTGTCCTTCATCCCGCCAAAGGCGTATTTCCAGATCTTGCCGTGCGGCTTGCCGCAGTCATAGGCCAGATCGGGGTTCACGCCCCATTTCGGGTCGGTGTAGCAGGCCGGTTCGTATTCCGGGAACTGCACCCATTCGCCCTGATACTTGGCCGGGGCCCAGTGCGGCGAATAGATCCACACCATGATCGGCGCCTTGCGCTGATAGGCCGAGTCAAGCTCCGCGAACATCGCCGCATCGGTGCCGGCATGGATGACCACGAAGGGCAGCTTCAGCGCCTTCACCCGCTCGTCGTCGAAGCCTTCCCAGGTGACCGGGCCGCCCAGATAGCGACCCAGCGGCGCGGTCTCGGGGGTCGAGAAGGCGGCGGCGCAGGCGGGCGCCAGCAGCGCGTGCCAATCCGGCAGGCCCGGGCACTTGTCCTTCATGTACAGCGGATACCACCACTCCTCCTTGGCGTCGGGGCCCAGTTCGCCCAGCCGCTCGGTCTGCTTGGTGGCGTCCGAGGCCTTCATCGCCTCGCCCGCGGTGGTGTCCCAGTATTCCATGCCGACGTCGATATCGCCGTTGGTCAGGCTGGTGGTCAGGCTCGAAAGATAGTCGCCGGTCGGATACTCGACGTTGTCGCCCAGCTTTTGCAGGATGCCGCCAAGGATCTTGGCGTTGATGTTCACGCTGGTCCAGTCAAAGAGCGCGATCCGCACCGGATCGGTCGAGTCCTTGGCCTGCACCGGTCCCATACTCAGCGACACCGCGCCAAGAACGAGCGCCCCGAGCGCAGCGGATTTGAACGTCGGTAGTCTACGCATCGTCAATTCTCCCATGTGTCGCTGGATTCAACGCGGTTCCCCGCCGCTCACGAAATGGTGATGGCGTTTCCCCACTGTGTCAATGTTTTCCCGCCACTAAAATTCTTGCCGCCCGGCGCGGTGCGGGCGGGGCCTTCGGCGGGCAACCAGATGGCGTGGACGCACAAGTTTGCGGCAGGTCGCGCCCGCGTTGCCGCCCGCGGCCCGCAACGACACAGGCCCCGCCGAAAACTCGGCAGGGCCTGCACCCGGATTTTCAGACGGCCGCCGCGGCGGCGTCGCTCAGTACGGCGAGTCGGGGAAGTAGAACGCCTTGGCGTTGTCCTTGGTCACCAGCGTCGCGTCCATCGTGAAGGTGCCCCGCACCGGAACCTGATCGTAGAAGTTCGCGGCGGTCAGTTCCATCGCGGTGCCGATCATGGCTGGCGGATAAAGCACGTCGACCGGCATGATCTTGTCGCCGTCCATCACCTTCTTGATCATGTCCTTCGACCCGGCGCCCGCCACGACATACTGGATGTCGGTGCGTTTCGCCTGGTCGATCGCCTGCAGCACGCCCACGGCCATGTCGTCATCCTGGCACCAGACCACGTCGATCTTGGGGTATTTGGTCAGGTAGTCCTGCATCACCTTGAAGGCGTCATCCCGGCTCCAGTTGCCGAACTGCTTTTCCAGAACCTTGACGTTCGAGCCCTTGATCGCGGCGTCAAAGCCGTCCTGGCGCATCTGGTCGATCGGGATCGGCAGACCGCGGATCACCACGACCTGCGCATCGGGGCTGCGGCCCTTGATGTAATCGCCCGCCACCTGCCCCAGCGCCACGTTGTTGCCCGCCACGTAAAGGTCGCGCACCGTGCCGTCGTTCACGCTGGGCGCGCGGTCGACGAGGGTGACGAACACGCCCTTGCTCTTGATCTCCTTGATCGCGTTGACCAGCGGATCGGGGTCGGAGGGCAGGATCACCAGCGCATTGATGCCCTGGGTTTCAAGGTCCTGCACCGCGTTGGCCTGGCTGGCTGCGTCGGGCGAGGTCTTGACGATCACCTTCAGCCCCGGATGTTCCGCCATCAGCAGCTTGGCCACCCGCTCGGCGTGGAACACGATCCCGGCGGTCCAGCCGTGGTCGGCGGCCGGGATCGACACCCCGATGGTGATGTTCGTCGCATCGGCGTGGGCCAGTCCGCCGAAGGCGGTCGCGGCGGTCAGGGCCAGTCCAAATAGCATTCTTCGCATTGTCTCTCTCCCTAATCAGACCGAGGGTTCAAGTGTTGCGAGCCGGGCGGTTCCCTCGATTGCCGCCCGGCGCGTCGTCACGATTTCCGGATCAGCGAGCGCTGAACCAGCATCGCGATGATGATGATCGCGCCCTGAATGGCGCCGATCAGGTATTCGCTGACAAAATTCGACAACAGCATGATGTTGCCCACCAGTTCCAGAATGAAGGCGCCGCAGATCGTGCCCCAGATGCGGCCCACCCCGCCGCGCAGCGCGGTGCCGCCCACCACCACGGCGGTGATCGCCTGAAGCTCCCACAATATCCCGGTGGTGGCCGAGGTGGAGCCGAGCCGCGGCACATAAAGCAGCACGGCGATGGCGACGCAGAGGCCCTGAATGACATAGGTCACGATCCGCACCCGGCGCACCGGAATGCCGGAATACCGCGCCACGTCCTCGTTCGAGCCGACGGCGGCGACGTGGCGGCCGTAGCGCGTGCGGTAAAGGATGAAGGCGCCGATGGACGCGGTCACGAAGATCGCCAGGATCGGGATCGGCACGCCCAGCACGGCGCCGAAATAGACCGGGCGGTAGGTCGCCTGAAGCTCGGGGTTGCGCAGGGTGATCGCGCCGCCCTGCGACAGCCAGGTGGTCAGCCCGCGAAAGATCCCCATCGTACCCAGCGTGGCGATGAAGGGCTCGATCCGCCCGACGGTGATGATCAGCCCGTTGGCCAGCCCGCAGGTCGCCCCGATCGCCAGTGCCAGCGCCATCGCCGCCATCAGCATCGTGACCGGGTCGGCAATCACGCCGCTGTTGAGGAACAGGATCATCACGCTGCCGACGAAGGCCACCATCGCGCCGACTGACAGATCAAGCCCGCCGGCCGAGATCACGAAGGTCGCGCCGACCGCCGCGATGGCGATGAACGCGCTGCGGGTGATGACGTTCAGCAGGTTGTCGACGGTCAGGAAGTTCGGATGGGCAAAGCTGCCCAGCACCAGGAGCAGCGCCAGCGCCACGAACGGCGCCACGGCGCGCAGGTCCACCTCGGTGCGGCGTTTGCGGGCGGCGGGGGTGGTCTGCGCAATCGTCATGCTGGCTCCTTACGCCGCCGCCCCGGCCGCAACGCCGGTCGCCAGCACGACAATTTCGGTTTCCGTCATCCGCGCGCCCGCCACCTCGCCCGCGATCCGCCCGGCGCGCATCACCACGATGCGGTCGCAGATGCCGATCAGCTCCTGCATCTCGGACGAGACCACGATGACGGATCGTCCCTCGGCGGTCAGGTTGGTGATGAACTTGTAGATCTGTTCCTTGGTGCCGATGTCGATGCCGCGCGTCGGCTCGTCGATGATGATGATCTGCGGGTCGCGCATCATCATCTTGGCCAGCAGCAGTTTCTGCTGGTTGCCGCCGGACAGTTGCCCGGCCAGCATGTCGGGCCGCCCGACCCGGATGTCGAAGTCGCCGATCGCCTTCTCAAGCGCCACCCGTTCGGCCGCCGTGTCGATCCGGCCGCGGCGCACGAAGCGGCCGAGCGAGGCCAGCGTCAGGTTGACCCCCAGATCGCGGGTCAGCAGCAACCCCTTGCCCTTGCGATCCTCGGTCAGGTAGGCGATGCCCGCGTCCAGACTTTCGGCGGCGGTGTGGAAATGCACCGGCCTGCCCGCGAGGCTGACGCGGCCGCGGCCCGGACGCAGGCCGACGATCGCCTCCATCACCTCGGTCCGCCCGGCCCCGACCAGGCCGGAGAAGCCCAGAATCTCGCCCTTGCGCAGCGCGAACGACACGTCGTGCGCATAGCCCGGCACGCTGAACCCCTCCACCTCCAGCACGGTCTCGCCCTGCGGCGGGGCGTGGTGATCGGGATACAGCTTCGACACGTCGCGCCCGACCATCAGCCGGGCCATGTCGACCGGCTCAAGATCGGCGGCGGCGCGGGTCGCCACCTGATGGCCGTCGCGCAGCACGGTGATCTGGTCGGCGATCGCCTTCACCTCGTGCAACCGGTGCGAGATGAACATCACGCCCACGCCCCTGTCGCGGATATCGGCGATGATGCGCAGCAGCGCGTCGGTTTCCACCCCGCTGAGCGAGGCGGTCGGTTCGTCGAAGATCACCACCCGGTGCGGCACCAGCAGCACACGGGCGATCTGCACAAGCTGGCGCTGCGCGATCGACAGCCGCCCGACGGTGGCGCCGGGGTCCACATCGGTGCCAAGCTCGGCCAGCACCGCCCGCGCGCCCGCGTTCATCGCGCGGTCATCGACGGTGAAACGCCCCACCAGTTCACGGCCAAGGTAAAGGTTCTGCGCCACCGTCAGATCGGGCGCGAGCAATATCTCCTGATGCACCAGCACGATGCCGCGCCGCTCGGCCTCGACCGGGCCGGCCAGCGTCACCGCCGCGCCATCGATCCGCACCTCGCCCGCCGAGGGTTGCAGGTGCCCGGCCAGCACCTTCATCAGCGTCGATTTGCCCGCGCCGTTCTCGCCGATCACCGCGTGAACCGCGCCGGGATGCACGGCAAGGGTGATGTCGTTCAAGACCCGGATCGGGCCGAAATCCTTGCACAGCCCCACCGCCTCCAGGCAGGGCGCGGCGGCCGCGGACAAAGGCGCGGCCGGACCGGTCATCCCAGCGGCGTCCAGACGCTGCCCGCCTGCGACGAGGCGACCGCCGCCGCGATGAAGCGCATGCCCGCCAGCCCGTCCTGCACGGTGGGATAGATCACCTCGGCGTCCGGCGCCTGCCCGCTGCGCGCGGCCCGGATCGCGCGCGCGGCCTCCATGTAGATGTTGGCGAAGCCTTCCAGGTAGCCCTCGGGGTGGCCGCCGGGGATGCGCGTCACCCGCGCCGCCTGCGGCCGGGCCCCGGCGCCGCCGCGCGTCAGCAATTGCTTGGGTTCCCCGAACCGCGTGAACCACAGATAGTTCGGGTCGGCCTGCGTCCACTCCAGCCCGCCTTTGGTGCCGTAGACCCGCAGCTTCAGCCCGTTTTCATTGCCCACCGCGACCTGACTGGCCCAGAGCATCCCGCGCGCCCCGCCGCGATAGCGCAGCAGGATCTGCACATCGTCATCCAGCGGGCGGCCTTCAACGAAGGTGGTCAGTTGCGCCAGCAAGGACTCGGTCTGAAGCCCGCTGACGAAGGCCGCCAGGTTGTAGGCATGGGTGCCGATGTCGCCGATCGCCCCGCCCGCGCCCGACCGCGCCGGATCGGTGCGCCACTCGGCCTGCTTGCTGCCGGTGCGCTCGGCCGCTTGGGTCAGCCAGTCCTGCGGATATTCGGCCTGCACCAGCCGGATTTCCCCCAGCTCGCCCGCCGCGACCATCGCGCGGGCCTGCCGGATCATCGGATAGCCGGTGTAATTGTGCGTCAGCACGAAAACCTTGCCGGTCTTCGCCACCAGGTCCACCAGCTCCTCGGCCTCGGCCACCGTCAGCGTCATCGGCTTGTCGCAGATGACGTGGATGCCCGCCTCCAGGAAGGCGCGCGCGACCGGGGCGTGCATGTGGTTCGGGGTGACGATGGACACCGCCTCGATCCCGTCCGCCCGCGCCGCCTCGGCCCGCGCCATTTCGGCGTAGGTGCCATAGCTGCGATCCGCCGCGATGCCGATCTCGGCCGCCGAGGCCGCCGCCCGCGCCGGTTCGGACGACAGCGCCCCGGCGACCAGCGTGAACTGATCGTCGATCCGGGCGGCGATGCGATGGACGGCGCCGATGAAGGCGCCCTGCCCGCCCCCCACCATGCCAAGGCGGATGCGGTCGGCGGTGCCGGTCGGGCGGCTGGCTTCGATGGTCATCTCAGGCTCCTCGGCTCAGGCCCAGCATACGCCGGTTGGCGGCATCATCCGCGCCCGAGCCCGCGAAATCGTCGAAGGCTTTTTCGGTCACCCGGATGATGTGGCGCTTGATGAACTCGGCGCCCTCGCGCGCGCCGTCCTCGGGGTGCTTCAGCGCGCATTCCCATTCGAGCACGGCCCAACTGCCGTAACCATACTGCGTCAGCTTGGAAAAGATGCCGCTGAAATCGACCTGCCCGTCGCCCAGGCTGCGGAAGCGGCCCGCGCGGTCGGCCCAGCTTTGGAAGCCGCCATAGACGCCCTGCCGCCCGGTCGGGTTGAACTCGGCGTCCTTCACGTGGAAGGCCCGGATGCGTTCATGGTAGATGTCGATATAGGCAAGGTAATCAAGCTGTTGCAGCACGAAGTGCGAGGGGTCGTACAAGAGGTTGGCGCGGGCGTGGTTGCCGACCCGATCCAGGAACATCTCGTAGCTGGCGCCGTCATGCAGGTCTTCGCCGGGGTGGATTTCATAGCAGACATCCACCCCCATCTCGTCCGCATAGTCGAGGATCGGGTGCCAGCGCCGCGCCAGTTCGTCGAACGCGGTTTCCACCAGCCCGGCCGGGCGTTGCGGCCAGGGATACATGTAGGGCCAGGCCAGCGCGCCCGAAAAGGTGGCGTGCGCCGAAAGCCCGAGGTTGCGCGAGGCGCGCAGCGCGCGTTTGACCTGATCCACCGCCCAATCCGTCCGCGCCGCCGGATTGCCGCGCACGGCGGGGGCGGCGAAGCCGTCGAAGGCGGTGTCATAGGCCGGGTGCACGGCGACCAGTTGGCCCTGCAGATGGGTGGACAGTTCGGTGATCGCCAGCCCGTGATCGGCGGCGATCCCGGCGATCTCGTCGCAGTAGGTCTGCGAGTCCGAGGCTTTCACCAGATCAAAGAGTCGCCCGTCCCAGGATGGAATCTGCACGCCCTTGTAGCCCAGCCCGGCGGCCCAGGCGCAGATCGACGGGAACGAGTTGAACGGCGCCTCGTCGCCCGCGAACTGGGCAAGGAAGATCGCCGGCCCCTTGATCGTCTTCATCGCACACCTCCCAAGGACACTGAAGACCGAAGCCCGGCCTCAGACTCATCATCTACAGTTTTTAATGGATTACAAACCGAATTCAATCCATGGCGTTACCCCGCCGGGCCCGGCTCAGGCCCCGGTCTTGCACGGCACCGAGGCGGGATCGTGCAGCGCGCGCAGGGAATCGGCCGACTGCCGCACGACGTCCGCGATCCGCAAAAGCTGGCTGGTCAGCGGGCTGGTCCTGCGCCAGATCATGCCGATGGTGCGCGACGGTGTCGGCGCCTTGAAGCGCGCGATCGACACCGGCGCCGAGCGCGTCTCGACCGCCACCGCCATGTCCGGGATCAGCGTGACACCGATCCCGGCCCCGACCAGTTGCACCAGCGTGGCCAGCGAACTGCCGTCCAGCAACTCGCGCGGGGGGGCCGCATGCAGGTTGCAGAACGACAGCGCCTGATCGCGAAAACAGTGGCCTTCCTCCAGCAGCAAAAGCCGCATCTCGCGCAGCATTTCGCGGTTGGGCACCGGCTTGTCTGCATCCTCGGCGGGCCGGACCAGCACGAAATCCTCGGAAAACAGCGCGACCTCGATCAACGAGGGTTCCGACACCGGCAGCGCCACGATAGCGGTGTCGAGCCGACCTTCCATCAGCTCCCGCAACAGCTTCGACGTCAGCGTTTCGCGCACATGGATGTCGAGGTCGGCGTTCATCCGGGTCAGGTTGCCGATGATCGTGGGCAGCAGATAGGGCGCGATCGTCGGGATCACCCCGATCCGCAGCCTCCCCACCAGCCGACCCTGCGAGGCGCGCGCCAGATCGCCCAGTTCATCGACCGATCGCAAGATGTCGCGCGCGCGCAGGGCGAAGGCTTCGCCGAAGTTGGTCAACCGCACCTGACGCGCGCCCCGCTCGAACAGGTCCGTCCCGAGAGTTTCCTCCATCTCTTTGATCTGCATAGACAAAGCAGGCTGCGAAATGGTGCAGGCTTCCGCCGCGCGGCCAAAATGGCCGTGCCGGGCCAGCGCCTCGAAGTAGCGAAGCTGCTTGAACGTCAGATTGATCATAACCGTGCCTTATCGCCGCAATCAGGAGATTCAACTTAGACTAATGAACCGACTTTGATAGACCTGATGGCAAGGCGCAACGAGTCACCAACTCCGCCACGGTCCGGCGTCAAGTCCACTCACGGTGCCTCGGCGCCGGACGCGCGGAAAGTCGGCGACCTTGCAATCGCGTCAACGCAGCCACGATCGGAGAGAGACATGGACGGAAATGAAGGCGGAACCGCAGGCAAGTGCCCGGTGATGCACGGGGCGGGAAGCCAGACCACGGCTGCGGCACGCTCGAACCGGGACTGGTGGCCGAACCAGCTGAACCTCAGGATCCTGCACCAGCATTCCGCACTGTCCAATCCGATGGGTCCGGCGTTTGACTATGCCGGTGCGTTCGGAAAGCTCGACCTTGCGGCGCTGAAGGCAGACCTCGTCGCGCTGATGACCGACAGCCAGGACTGGTGGCCGGCCGACTGGGGCCACTACGGGCCGCTTTTCATCCGGATGGCCTGGCATAGCGCGGGCACCTACCGCACCGGCGACGGGCGTGGCGGCGCGGGCGCGGGCTCGCAGCGTTTCGCACCGCTCAATTCCTGGCCCGACAACGTGAACCTCGACAAGGCGCGGCGCCTGCTGTGGCCGGTCAAGCAGAAATACGGCAGCAGGATATCCTGGGCCGACCTCATGATCCTCGCCGGCAACTGCGCGCTGGAATCGATGGGCTTCAAGACCTTCGGCTTTGGCGGCGGGCGGGTGGACATCTGGGAACCGGAGGAGGACATCTACTGGGGCAACGAGGACACCTGGCTGGGCGATACGCGCTATGAGGGCGACCGCAAGTTGGAAAACCCGCTGGCCGCGGTGCAGATGGGGCTGATCTACGTGAACCCGGAGGGGCCGAACGGCACGCCGGACCCGGTTGCCTCGGGCCGCGACATCCGCGAAACCTTCGCCCGCATGGCGATGAACGATTACGAGACGGTCGCCCTGACCGCCGGGGGTCATACCTTCGGCAAGGCCCACGGTGCGGGTGATGCGGCGCTGGTCGGCCCGGCACCAGAGGCGGCACCGATCGAGCAGATGGGCCTGGGCTGGAAAAGCAGCTTCGGCAGCGGCAAGGGTGGCGACCAGATCGGCAGCGGCATCGAGGGCGCGTGGAAGCCCAATCCCACGACGTGGGACATGGGGTATCTGACGGTCCTGTTCAAATATGACTGGGTCTTGGGCAAGAGCCCGGCGGGCGCGCAGCAATGGCACCCGAAGGACACGGCGCCCGAGGATATGGTCGTCGATGCCGCCGACCCGTCAAAGAAGCACCCGCCGATGATGACCACGGCGGACATGGCGATGAAGATGGACCCGATCTACGGCCCGATCGCCCGCCATTTCCTCGACAACCCGGACGAGTTCGCCGATGCCTTCGCCCGCGCCTGGTTCAAGCTGACCCATCGCGACATGGGCCCGAAGGCGCTTTATCTGGGCACCGAGGTTCCGGCCGAAGACCTGATCTGGCAGGATCCGATCCCCGCCGTTGATCACGCCCTGATCGACGCGGCGGACATCGCGGCGCTCAAGGCGAAAATCCTCGCCTCGGGCCTCTCAGTATCGGAACTGGTCGCCACCGCCTGGGCCTCGGCCGCGACCTTCCGCGGCTCGGACAAGCGCGGCGGTGCCAATGGCGCGCGCATCCGGCTGGCCCCGCAGAAAGACTGGGAGGCCAACCAGCCCGCGCAACTCGCCAAGGTGCTGGGTGTGCTTGAAGGGGTGCAGACCGCCTTCAACGCGACGGCGACGGGCGGCAAGAAGGTCTCGCTCGCCGATCTGATCGTGCTGGGCGGCGGTGCCGCGGTCGAGCAGGCGGCGAAGGCGGCGGGCCACGCGGTGACGGTTCCCTTCACGCCGGGCCGCACCGATGCCTCGCAGGAGCAGACCGATGTGGACAGCTTCTGCGTGCTGGAACCCACCGCCGACGGGTTCCGCAACTACCTCAAGACCGCCTACACCGTGTCGGCCGAGGAACTGCTGATTGATCGCGCGCAACTTCTGACGCTGACCGCGCCCGAGATGACGGTTCTGCTTGGCGGCCTGCGCGCGCTGAACGCGAACGTCGGCGGGGCACAACACGGCGTCTTCACGACGCGGCCGGGGGTGCTGACCACCGACTTCTTCGTCAACCTGCTCGACATGGGCACGGTGTGGACGCCGACCTCGAAAGACGCCGCCACGTTCGAGGGTCGCGACCGCACCACCGGCGCGGTGACGGGAACCGGCACCCGGGTCGATCTTATCTTCGGCTCGAACTCCCAGCTTCGCGCGCTTGCCGAGGTCCATGCCTGCGACGACTCGCAAGCAGGCTTCGTGCGGGACTTCGTGGCGGCCTGGACCAAGGTGATGATGCTCGACCGCTTCGATCTCGTCTGAGCCGGACGCATGAACCCCGAACGCGGCGGAACCCCCGCCGCGTTCGGGCATCGGGTCCAATGACCGCGGTCACCGCGGGTTCCGCTGTCCCGCACAGGCTTGACCCAGATCAACCCGTGCGGGCTGCGGGGCCGCTACCTTGCCACAGGTGTCACCGGGCCGGGAGAGCGGGACGTGCGGGAACCGCAAGCACCAGAGGCCGCCCCGCATGCCGCGGCACCGCAGGCGGTGCTGGATGGGTTGCGGGTCGATGCGGGCACCGGGCTGACCGAGGCCGAGGCTGCGGCCCGCCTTGCAAGGTTCGGACCCAACACGATCGAGGCGCGGCGGCGCGCGGGCATCCTGAGCCTGCTGCGCCACCAGATCGAAAGCCCGGTCGTGATTTTGCTGGCGGGCGCCGCGGCCCTTGCCGGATATTTCAACGAGATCGAAGAGGCCGTGGCGATCGGGATCGTGCTTGGCCTCAACACGCTGATCGGCTTTCTGACCGAGTTCCGGGCGACGCGCTCGATCGCCGCGCTGCGGGCACTGGGCACGCGCACGACGCGCGCCCGGCGCGGCGGACATGAGCGTGTGCTGGACGCGAAGGGGTTGGTTCCGGGCGATATCGTCGTGCTGGATGCGGGCGACGGCGTGCCCGCCGACCTGCGGCTGGTCGAAGGATCGAACCTGGAGGTTGACGAATCCACCCTGACCGGCGAATCCGTCGCGGTGCCGAAGGCGGTTCCGGCGGTCCCTGCCGAGGCCCGGCTGGCCGACCGGCCGTCGATGCTGTTCAAGGGCACCGCCCTGACACGGGGCAGCGCGCTTGGCATCGTGGTGGGCACCGGGCTTGCGACCGAGCTTGGCCGGGTGTCGCAACTGGTCGCCGAGGCCGGGGCCGGAAGCTCGCCGATCGAACGGAAGCTTGCGCATCTGTCCGCGCAACTGGTCTGGGCGACGCTGATCCTCACGATCCTGATCGCGGGCGTCGGCATCCTGACCGGCAAGGACATCCTGCTGATGGCCGAGGCGTCGATCGCCCTTGCGGTTGCGGCGATCCCCGAGGGCTTGCCGATCGTGGCGACCCTGGTGCTGGCGCGCGGCATGTGGCGCATGGCGCGCCAGAACGCGCTGGTGGAACGGCTGTCGGCGGTCGAGACGCTGGGCGCCACCACGATCAGACTGACCGACAAGACCGGCACGCTGACAGAGAACCGCATGACGGTGCGGCGGCTCTGCCTGGCCTCGGGCGAGGTCGTGATCCCGGACGCCACCGGCACCCTGCCCGACGATGGCACCCTTGCCACGCTGCTGGAAACCGCCGTGCTCTGCAATGACGCCACGCTTGATGGCGCCGAGGCACCCGGCACCGGCGACCCGATGGAACTGGCGCTGTTGCGGGCGGGGCTGCGGGCAGGCTATCGGCGCGCCGGGCTTCTGGCCGCAAGGCCGGTGGTGCGCAAGCACGCCTTCGACGGCCAGACCCGGCTGATGGCGACGGTTCACGCCAGCGGCGAGGCGTTCCTGGTCGCCGTGAAGGGCGCGCCCGAGGCGGTGCTGGCGGCCAGCCGCCATGTGGCGCCCGACGGCACCCTGCGCGCCCTTGATGCGCGGGACCGGCAGGACTGGCTGCGCCGGGTCGACGACCTTGGTCGGCACGGGCTGCGCGTCATCGCCTGCGCCACCGCGACCGTCGACCGGGCGGACGCGCCGCCCTACGCCGATCTGGTCTTCCTCGGCCTGATCGGGCTGGAGGATCCCGCGCGGGCCGATGCCCCGCAGGCGATCGCGGCCTGTCACCGGGCCGGTATCCGGGTGATCATGGTCACCGGCGATCATGCCGTGACCGCGCGCAGCATCGGCCGCGCGGTGGGTCTGCCCGCTGCCGCGGCCAATGTCGCCGAAGGCGCGCAGGTCGCCGAACTGGTGACCGGCGGCACCGACGATCTGACCGCGATCAGCATCTTCGCCCGCGTCAGCCCGAAGGAAAAGCTTGACCTCGTGCGCGCCTATCAGGCCAGGGGCGAGGTCGTCGCGATGACCGGCGACGGCGTCAACGACGCGCCCGCGCTCCGGCAGGCCGACATCGGTGTCGCCATGGGGCTGCGCGGCACCGACGTGGCGCGCGAGGCCGCGGCGATGGTCCTGCTCGACGACGCCTTCCCGACCATCGTCGCCGCGATCCGGGAAGGGCGGATCATCTTTGGCAACATCCGCAGGTTCGCCGCCTACCTGCTGGCCTGCAACCTGACCGAGGTGCTGGTGGTCGGGCTGGCCGTGCTCTCGGCGCTGCCGCTGCCTGTGCTGCCGTTGCAGATCCTCTATCTGAACCTGATCACCGATGTCTTCCCGGCGTTCGCGCTGGCGCTGGGTGAAGGCGAGGCGGACGTGCTGCAACGTCCGCCACGCGACCCCCGACAGCCGATCCTCGGTCGCCCGCAGTGGGTCCGGATCGTGCTGCAAAGCCTGGTGATGACCGGCGGCATCTTCGGCGCCCTCGGGGCCGCGCGGCTGCTCGGCTTCGACGCGCGGGCCACGGTGTCGGTGACCTTCCTGACGCTGGCCTTTGCGCAATTGTGGCAGGTGTTCAACATGCGCGCGGACCGATCAAGCCTGCTGCGCAACGAGATCACCCGCAACCCCTGGGTCTGGGCGGCGCTTTGCCTGTGTTCCGCCCTGCTGGCGGCGCCGCCCTACATTGCGCCGCTGGCGCAGGTGCTTGGCCTGGTTCCGCTGGAGCCGCGGATGTGGGCGGTCGTGCTGGGCCTGAGCGCGGCGCCGGTCGTGGTCTGGCAGGCCGGGGCGCTGATCCTCGGCCGACTGCGCCGCGATCGCTGAGCCCGGCCCCCCCCCTCAGTCGTCCAGCACGGGCCCCTTGCCGGTATGCTTGCGCAGCCGCGAGGGGGTGTGGAACTTGCGCACGCGGAACGGGTTCTTGTCGCTCTGGCTGCGGAAGGTCAGCCGGATCGGCGTGCCCGGCATGTCGAAATCGGCCCTGAGCCCGTTCACCAGATAGCGGCGGTAGCTGTCGGGCATGTCCTCGGGGTGCGAGCACATCAGGATGAAACCCGGCGGCCGGGTCTTGACCTGGGTCGCGTAACGCAGCCGGATGCGACGCCCGCCGGGTGCCGGTGGCGGGTGCGCCTCGGTCATAAGGTTCAGCCACTGGTTCAGCTTGGAGGTGCCGATGCGGCGGTTCCAGACCGCGTGCGCCTTCAGGATCGCGTCGTGCAGCCGGTCCAGCCCGCGCCCGGTCAGCGCCGAGACGGTCACCAGCGGCGCGCCGCGCAACTGCGGCAGCAGGCGGTCGAACATCTCCTTGAGTTCGGCCAGCTTGCCCTGCTTTTCGTCCTCAAGATCCCATTTGTTGACCGCGATCACCACCGCGCGGCCCTCGGTCTCGGCGAAGTCGGCCAGACGCAGGTCTTGCGTCTCAAACGGAATTTCGACGTCGAGCAGCACCACCACGACCTCGGCAAAGCGCACGGCGCGGATGCCGTCAGACACCGACATCTTTTCCAGCTTCTCGGAAATCCGGGCGCGCTTGCGCATCCCCGCCGTATCGAAGATGCGCATCGGCGTGCCCATCCACTCGGTCGCGACCGAGATCGCATCGCGGGTGATCCCGGCTTCCGGCCCGGTCAGCAGCCGTTCTTCCCCGATGATGCGGTTGATCAGCGTCGATTTCCCGGCGTTCGGCCGCCCGATCACCGCGATCTGCAACGGGCGCGCCTTGGTCGGCACTGGCACCGAGCCCTCGTCATCGCCCTCGGGCACGTCGACATCGACCTCGGGCAATTCGTCGGGGTCAAGCTTGGCGCGCTCGGCGAAAGCGTCGGCCAGCGGTTGCAGCACACGGTACAGGTCGTCCATCCCTTCGCCGTGTTCGGCCGACATCCGCACCGGCTCGCCCAACCCCAAAGCGTAAGCCTCCAGAAAGCCGGACTCGCCCGCCTTGCCCTCGGCCTTGTTGACGCCAAGGATGACGTGGGCGTTCTTCTTGCGCAGGATCTCGGCAAAGACCTGATCGGTCGCCGTGACCCCCTGCCGCCCGTCGATCAGGAACAGGCACACATCCGCCATTTCCACCGCGCGTTCGGTCAGCCGCCGCATCCGGCCTTGCAGGCTGTCGTCGGTGGCATCTTCCAGACCGGCCGAGTCGATCACGGTAAAGCGCAGGTCGGCGAGCTTGCCCGCGCCCTCGCGCAGATCGCGCGTCACGCCGGGTTGGTCGTCGACCAGCGCCAGCTTGCGGCCGACCAGACGGTTGAACAGCGTGGACTTGCCCACATTGGGGCGCCCGACGATGGCGAGGGTGAAGGTCATGGCATGGCTCCGGATCGGCGAAACCGACCCGTTACACCCTTACGCGCCTAGCGGAAAGCGCGAAGTTGGCCGTCGCGCGTCACCACGTAGAGCGTGCGCCCCGCCACCACCGGATCACTCGCCGCCCCAGCGCCCAATTGCAGCGCGCCGGTCTGCGCCCCCGAGGCCGGATCGAAGAACCGCGCCTGCCCGTCGGACGAGGTCACGATCAACTGGTTGCCCGCCAGCACCGGCCCGTAATGGGCAAAGATGTCGCGGCGGTTCTTGGCCTTCTTGACCGGCACGTAATAGGGCAGATCCACCTGCCAGATCAGGCCGCCCGTGGTGGCGTCCAGCCGCGCGAGCTTGGCCTGATCGGACACCAGGAACACCGACCCGCCCTCGGGCCAGACCGGGCTGACCACGCCCTCATCCGCCGTCCAGATCTTGTCGCCGGTGTTGAGATCGAGCGCCATCACCTTGCCGGAGGCGTTGCCGATAAAGATGCGGTCGCCCACCACCACCGGATCGCCGGAGATGTCGTTCATCGAGGCATAGCCCTGCCCCAGCCGCTCGCCCGCCACGGTGGTCGACCAGATCTGCGACCCGCCCGGTTTCAGCGCGCCGACCAACTGCCCCGAGGGGAAGGGCAGCATCACGAAGCGGGCGCTGAGCGCCGGGCCCGCGCCGCCGGTCACCCCGGCAACCGAACCGCTGCCGTCAAGCTGCCAGCGCACCTTGCCGGTGCTGGTGTCGATCGCCCAGGCACTGGAATCGCGCGCCACCACATAGACCACGCCGCCCTCGACGGTGGGGGTGCCGGTGACGGGCGCGTGGAAATGCTGGCGCCACAGCACCGCGCCGGTGCCGGGGTCCATCGCCACGACTTCGCCAAAGCCCGAGGCCACGAACAGCTTGCCGTCGCCGAAGGCCAGACCGCCGCCGGAGGCATCATCGCTGTGATCGGTCGCGGGCGTCAGGTCCACCGACCACAGCGTCGCGCCGGCGGTCGAGGTCGCGGTGACGGTCGCGCGGCTGTCGAGCGTGAAGATGCGGCCCGCCGCCACCACCGGATCGGCGCTGATCGCGTGGCCTTTGTCATCGCCCTTGCCGATCGGCGCCGCCCACACGGCGGTCAGCGTCTGGCCAAGGGCCGCCTGCGTCATGTGGTGCTGCGGGCCGCCCATGCGTGCGGTCCAGTCGGCATTGGCGACCGGGGCAGGCAGACGGATCGGCTCGGTCCGGTTCCTCGGGGTGGTGTCGGGCGAGGTCGCGCCCGGCTTGTCGGCATCCGCCATCACCTGATCCAGCGGCGTGCGCAGATCGAAGCGCGGCCCCTTGAGGATAAGCGGTTTTGGCGCACAGGCCGCGACGGCGCCCAGGCAGGCGATGACTCCCAGCACCCCGATCCGTCTCACGGCCTCAGCTCCTCCTCAAATTCACTCGGACGTGGCATCCAGGGCCCGGCCGATCCATCAGTTCACCGCAGGATCGCCACCGAGGGCGACAATCATCGCAGTCGCGCGCCGACGCAAGCCCGGCGTGACCTGCGGCTCTTGCAGGATCGCCTTGAACTGCGTGATCGCCCCGGCCTTGTCACCCGCCCCGACGGCGATCAGCGCCAGTTGTTCCATCGCCAGCGGCCGATAGGGCCGTCCGGCCTCGGCCAGCGGCTTGAGCGCCGCGGTGCGGGCCTCGGCGGTCATCGTGTCGCCCGCCACCACCGCGCGCTTCAGCGCGGCCAGGTCGCGGTAGCTTTGTGGCAGGCTCGCATCCGCCACCACCGCGTCCAGCGCGGTGGTCGCGGCCTGGGTATCGCCCGCCTCGACGGCGGCCCCGGCGGTGAGGAAATCGAGGATCGCCGCCTGCCCGCCCTCGGCATGCAACGCCTCCAGCGCCTTCACGCGGGCGGCGGGGTCATTCTCGGCCTGCGCCGACTGCACCGCATCGCCAAAGGCCCGCGCGGCGGCGGCCTCCTGCGCCTTGGTATACTCGCGCCAGGCCGCGCCCGCGACGATCAGCACCACCGCCAGCATCGGAATCCAGCCGTAGTTGCGGAAGAACGCGAACAGCTTGTCACGGCGGACCTCTTCGGTCACCTCGTCGATGAAACTGTCCGGGTTGCTCATCCGCGTCTCTCCTGGCCTGTGGCGCCGCGATCCGGGCGGCCTTCGATCCGGGCCCGTCTTACACGCAAGCGTCCGGCCTTGCCAAGCCCCGGCCCCTGCGCGTTTCCGCTTGACCTCGCCCCCGCGCCTGTCAAAACCAGCGCGACGCCGGAACCGGACGGGATCAGATGAGCACCGCCACCCTTTCCATCGACCTCGACGCAATCGCCGCCAACTGGCGTGCGCTTGACCGGCTGAGCGACAGCGGAACCCAGACCGCCGCCGTGGTCAAGGCCGACGCCTACGGGCTGGGCGTCGGGCCGGTGGCGCGCGCGCTGGCCCGCGCCGGGGCGCGCCGCTTCTTCGTTGCCGTCGCCGAGGAAGGCGCCGCGCTGCGCGAGGCGCTGGGGCCGGGGCCGCAGATCTGCGTGCTGTCGGGGCACATGGCGGGCGACACCGAGATGATCGGCGATCTCGACCTGACCCCGATGCTGAACTCGCTCGACCAGATGACGCGCCATCTGGAGGCGCTGCACGGCCACCCGTTCGGCATCCAGCTTGACACCGGCATGAACCGGCTGGGGATGGAGCCCGACGAATGGGCCGCCGTCGCCGCGATCGCGCTGGAAGCCGCGCCGGAACTGCTGATGAGCCACCTTGCCTGCGCCGATGACCCCGGCCACCCGATGAACGCCCAGCAACTGGCCACCTTCCACGCCCTGACCGACGGCACCGGGGTGCCGCGCTCGCTGGCGGCGACCGGCGGCATCCTCTTGGGGCCGGAATACCACTTCGACCTGACCCGGCCCGGCATCGGCCTTTACGGCGGCCATCCCTTCACCGAGGCCCACCCTGTCGTGCGCCTGACGCTGCCGGTGATCCAGACCCGCGTGCTGGAACCGGGCGAAAGCGTCGGCTACGGCTGCACCTGGGTGGCCGAGGCGCCGTCGATGATCGCCACCGTCGCGGGCGGCTATGCCGATGGCCTGCTGCGCAGCCTGTCGGGCCGCGCCGTGCTCTGGGCCGACGAGGTGCCCTGCCCGCTGATCGGCCGCGTCTCGATGGACCTGATCACCGTCGATGTCAGCCACCTCGCCGCGCCGCCGCGATCGCTCGACCTGATCGGCCCGGATCAGGGCGTCGATGCGCTGGCCGATCAGGCCGGCACCATCGGCTACGAGATTCTGACCGGCCTCGGCCCGCGCTACCTGCGCCGCTATACCGGGGGTGCCGCGTGATCCTGGCCGCCCCGCTCGCCGCCACCGGGCGCGTCACGCTGGGCGCGCTTGCCGCCGTGGGCCGCGCCGCGCTGTTCGCCTTTGCCACCCTCAGCCACCTCGTCCGCCCGCCGTTCTACTGGCGCGAGTTCGGCGCGGCGCTGGTGCAGATCGGCTACTTCAGCCTGCCGGTGGTCGGCATGACCGCCTTCTTCACCGGCGGCGCGCTGGCCTTGCAGATCTACTCGGGCGGCGCCCGCTTCAACGCCGAATCCGTCGTGCCCTCGATCGTCGCCATCGGCATGGCGCGCGAGCTTGGCCCCGTGCTGGGCGGCCTGATGGTCGCGGCGCGCGTCGCCAGTTCCATCGCCGCCGAGATCGGCACCATGAAGGTGACCGAGCAGATCGACGCGCTGGTGACGCTGTCCACCCACCCGATGAAATACCTCACCGTGCCGCGCGTGCTGGCGGCAACGCTGGCGGTGCCGCTGCTGGTCGGCGTCGGCGACGCGATCGGCATCATGGGCGGCTTTGTCGTCGGCGTGAACCGGCTCGGCTTCAACGACGCCGCCTACATCAAGAACACCGCCGATTTCCTGCAACCCTGGGACGTCGGCTCGGGCATGGTCAAGGGCGCGGTCTTCGGCTTTTTGGTGGCGCTGATGGGCTGCTACTACGGCATGACCTCCGACCGTGGCGCGCAGGGCGTGGGCCGTGCCACCAAGGCCGCCGTGGTCGCGGCCTCGGTTCTGATCCTCGCCTCCAACTACCTGCTGACCGAGCTTTTTTTCACCTCATGATCACCCTCACCGATGTCCACAAGGCGTTCGGCGCCAACCGGGTTCTGCAAGGGGTGACCCTCACCATCCCGACGGCGCAAAGCATGGTGATCATCGGCGGCTCGGGCACCGGCAAGTCGGTCCTGCTGAAATGCATCCTCGGCCTTGTCACCCCCGACAGCGGCACCATCGACATCGACGGCGAGGATGTCACCAAGACCGAGCAAGACGCCTTCCTCGCCCGCTTCGGGATGCTCTTTCAGGGCGGCGCCCTCTTTGACAGCCTCAGCGTCTGGCAGAACGTCGCCTTTCGCCTGCTGCGCGGCGCGCAGAAGCTGCCCAAGGCGCAGGCGCGCGAGATCGCCATCGAGAAGCTGCGCCGTGTCGGCCTCAAGCCCGATGTGGCCGACCTCTATCCCGCCGAACTGTCGGGCGGCATGCAAAAGCGCGTCGGCCTTGCCCGCGCCATCGCCGCAAACCCGCAGATCATCTTCTTCGACGAACCGACGACCGGCCTCGACCCGATCATGGCGGGTGTCATCAACGACCTGATCCGCGAGATCGTGGTGGAAATGGGCGTGACCGCGATGACCATCACGCATGACATGACCTCGGTGCGCGCCATCGCCGACCGCGTCGCGATGCTGCACGGCGGCCTGATCCGCTGGACCGGCCCGGTCGCCGAGATGGACGCATCGGGCGATCCCTACCTCGACCAGTTCATCCACGGCCGCGCCACCGGCCCGATCGAATCGGTCCGCTGAGCGGCGGCGGCCCCCTGCGCCGCGCACAACCCCCATAGTTTCCGCCCCCGGCACAATACCCATGCGCCCGGCGCATTGTTTCCGTCTCGCGCAACCGGCCTGACTGCGCGCCAGATCGCCCCCCGCAAATATCGGTTTTCGCAGCACTTTTTGTTGCGAGTGCGCGCGCGCGGCGAAATGATTAACAAAACGTGAGGGAGATCCACCATGCCGCGTTCCACCCGGTCGGTGCTGCATCAGGGCCTGTCGGCGCTGCGGAGCGCGGCGACGATCCTGATGCCCGTGCTGGCCGCAGCACTCGCCGCCGCCACCGCGCTTGCCATCGCGGGCCTCGGTCCGGCGCTGCACCTCGACGCCGCCTGGAACGGCGCGCCGATCCCCGACGCCGGGCTCTGGGCCGAGGGGCTGGTGGCCGGGCTGCTGCTGCTGCTGTGCGCCTTCCTGCCTGCCAACGCGCGGATGCAGCGCCTTGAACGCTCGCACCGCGATTTTCACATCGGGATGGAGGATGTCGCCCGCGCCTATGCCCTTGCCCACCGCGAGGACCGCAGCGGCGCCTTCACCCTGTCGGCCGAATTCGACGCCGTGCGGGAACGCATCGCCTTCCTGCGCCACCACCCCGACCTCGCCACGCTGGAGCCCGAGGTGCTGGAGGTGGCGGGCCAGATGAGCCAGATCGCCCGCGACCTCGCCCGCGTCTATTCCGACGAAAAGCTCGCCCGCGCCCGCGCCTTCCTGACCCAGCGGCAAGAGGAAAACGCCGCCCTCGCCGACCGCATCCGCCTTGCCCACTATGCCACCGCGGAACTGAAGCGATGGATGCAGGATGTCGAGGCCGACGAAAAGACCGTCGCGACCCAGCTTGAACGGCTGGAGCGGGATTTGCACGACGTGCTGCCCGCGCTCGGCTACGATTTCGAGGATGTGCCCGGCAATGTCGTGCAGATGCCCGCCAAGCCGAAGTGACCGGCCCCCGCGATCGGGCCCCGCGTCTGCCCCTTTCGCATTGGTGAGAATATCCTCGGGGGGGGTCATGGCCCGCTGGGCCAAGACATCGGGGGGCAGACAGCGCTCCGGCTTTCGCCGCCGCGCGCCACGATCCCGGTTGCCGCGCCTGCCCGGCTAGGGCAGGAAGGGGCATGGCCAAAGCTCCGCCCCAGTTCACCTGCACCGCCTGCGGCGCCGTCCACAAGAAATGGGCCGGGCGCTGCGAGGGCTGCGGCGCCTGGAATTCCATCGTCGAAGAGGCGCCGCTGTCGGCCGGCCCCGCCACCCGGTCGCTCGGCGCCAATCGCGGCCGCGCCATCCCGCTGGGCACCCTGACGAGCGAGGAACCGCCGCCGCCCCGCACCCTGTCGGGGATGGAGGAATTCGACCGCGTGCTGGGTGGCGGCCTGGTGCCCGCCTCGGCGATCCTCGTCGGCGGCGATCCCGGCATCGGCAAATCCACCCTGCTGTTGCAAGCCACCGCCGCCTTCGCCCGCGCGGGCCTGTCGTGCCTCTACATCTCGGGCGAGGAGGCGGCGGCGCAGGTGCGGATGCGCGCGCAGCGCCTGGGCCTGGCTGACGCGCCGGTGCAACTGGGCGCCGAAACCAACCTGCGCGACATCCTGACCACGCTCGATACCGTGCGCCCCGCGCTGGCGGTGATCGACTCGATCCAGACGATGTGGGCCGACAACGTCGAATCCGCCCCCGGTTCGGTCAGCCAGGTCCGCGCCGCCTGTCACGAGTTGGTGAGTTTCGCCAAGAAGCGCGGCACCTCGATCATCCTCGTCGGCCACGTCACCAAGGACGGCCAGATCGCCGGGCCCCGCGTGGTCGAACACATGGTCGATACCGTGCTTTACTTCGAGGGCGAACGCGGCCACCAGTTCCGTATCCTGCGCGCCGTCAAGAACCGCTTTGGCGCGGCGGATGAGATCGGCGTGTTCGAGATGACCGGCAGCGGCCTCGCGCAGGTCACCAACCCCTCGGCGCTGTTCCTGTCGGAACGCGGGCAGGCCACGCCCGGCTCGGTGGTTTTCGCCGGAATCGAGGGCACAAGGCCGGTGCTGACCGAGATTCAGGCCCTCGTCGCCCCCTCCACCCTCGGCACCCCGCGCCGCACTGTGGTCGGCCTCGACGGTGGTCGCCTGTCCACCATCCTCGCGGTGCTGGAGGCGCGCTGCGCCATCCCCTTCGCCGGGCTCGACGTGTTCCTCAACGTCGCGGGCGGCATGAAGGTCAGCGAGCCCGCCGCCGATCTCGCCGTCGCCGCGGCGCTCCTGTCGGCGCGCGAAGATGTGGCACTTCCGCCAGATACGGTGGTATTCGGCGAAATCAGCCTGTCGGGGGCGCTGCGTCCGGTGGGGCAGACGGAAAACAGGTTGAAAGAAGCGCGAAAACTTGGTTTCTCAACGGCAATCGCGCCCTCCCGCTCCAAGATCGGCGGCGGTGAGGGGATGCGGCTGCGCGAGATGCCCGACTTGACGGCGTTCGTGGGCGACATGTTCGGCGCGGGCTGAGCCCGGAGGGAGCTAGGAATGCAGGCGTTCACCATCGTCGACGGGGCCGTCGCCATCGTCATCGTGCTGTCGGCGATCCTCGCCTATTCGCGCGGCTTCGTGCGCGAGGTGCTGGCGATCGCGGGCTGGGTGGTCGCCGCGGTGCTCGCCTATACCTTCGCCCATCAGGTCGAGCCGCTGATGAAGGAGATCCCGGTCGTCGGCGATTTCCTCAAGGGCTCGTGCGAGTTGTCGATCATCGCGGCCTTCACGGCGGTCTTTGCCGTCGGGCTGATCGTGATGTCGTTCTTCACGCCGCTCTTTTCCTCGGTGGTGCGGCAATCGGCGATCGGTGGTGTCGACCAGGGTCTGGGCTTCCTGTTCGGCGTGGCGCGCGGGGTGCTGCTGGTGGCGGTCGCCTTCCTTGTCTACCAGCGCACGATGGGCGGCGAGGCCATACCGATGGTGGCCCAGAGCCGATCCGCCATCGTGTTCGCGCAGTTCGAAACCCAGATCAACAAGCAGATCCCCTCCGACGCGCCGAACTGGGTGGTCGCGAAGTATGAACATCTGGTGGGCGATTGCGGCGCCCCGGCCGCGGGCGGCGTGAAAGCCGTGACGCCCCCGCCCGCCACCGGCACCACGGCGCCCGCCACCGGCACCGCACCGGCGACCACCGGCACCGTCACCAACTGATCGCCCCGTGACACTTCGGTAACGACGCACTACATGAAGGGCGACCCCACCTGCCGGGATTCGGAGTTTGCCGCCGATGTCGCATTTTCCCCGCCACCCGTTCGATCCGCCTGATGACGACGACAAGCTGCATGAGGAATGCGGCATCTTCGGCGTGATCGGGGTGGTCGACGCGGCGAACTTCGTCGCCCTCGGGATGCACGCGCTGCAGCATCGCGGCCAAGAGGCGGGCGGCATCGTCACGCACGATCCGCTCACCGGTTTCAACTCGGCCCGCCGGTTCGGCTATGTGCGCGACAACTTCACCAAACCCGACGTGATGGACACCCTGCCGGGCTCGATCGGCATCGGCCATGTGCGCTATTCCACCGCCGGATCGAAGGGCGCCACCGCGATCCGCGACGTGCAGCCCTTCTTCGGCGAGTTCTCGATGGGCGGCTGCGCCATCGCACACAACGGCAACCTGACCAACGCCACCGCGCTGCGCCGCGAACTGATCGAGCGCGGCTCGATCTTCCAGTCGTCGTCCGACAGCGAGTGCATCATCCACCTGATGGCGCGCTCGATCCAGAAGAACATCCCCGAGCGGATGAAGGACGCGCTGCGCCGGGTCGAGGGCGCGTTCTCGGTCGTCGCGATGACCCGCACCAAACTGATCGGGGTGCGCGATGCGCTTGGCGTGCGCCCGCTGGTGCTGGGCCGGGTCGGCCCGGCCGGCACCAATGGCGGCTGGGTGCTGTCGTCGGAAACCTGCGGGCTCGACATCATCGGCGCTGAGTTCGTGCGCGAGATCGCGCCGGGCGAGATGGTGGTGATCGAGAACGGCGTGGTCGAAAGCTTCCAGCCGTTCGAACGCCGCCCGTCGCGGTTCTGCATCTTCGAGCACGTCTATTTCTCGCGCCCCGATTCCATCCTCGGCGGCCGCTCGGTCTACGAAACCCGCCGCCAGATCGGCGTGGAACTGGCGCGCGAGGCACCGGTGGATGCCGATCTGGTCTGCCCGGTGCCCGACTCTGGCACCCCGGCGGCGATCGGCTACAGCCACGAAAGCGGCATCCCTTACGGCATGGGCATCATCCGCAACCAGTACATGGGCCGCACCTTCATCGAGCCGACCGAGCAGATCCGCAACATGGGCGTGCGGCTGAAGCTGAACGTCAACCGCGCGCTGATCAAGGGCAAGCGGGTGATCCTGGTCGATGACTCGGTGGTGCGCGGCACCACCTCGGTGAAAATCCGCGAGATGATCCTGGAGGCCGGCGCCGCCGAGGTCCACTTCCGCATCGCCTCGCCGCCCACCGCCTGGCCCTGCTTTTACGGCGTCGATACGCCCGAACGGTCGAAACTGCTGGCCGCCGGCATGACCGAGGAAGAGATGCGCGCCTTCATCGGGGTGGACAGCCTGAAGTTCATCTCGCTTGACGGGCTTTACCGCGCCGCGGGCGAAGTGGCCGGGCGCAATGCGAAAAGCCCGCAATATTGCGACGCCTGCTTCTCGGGCGACTACCCGGTCATCCCCGCCGACATGATCGAAAAGGGCTTTGCGATGAAGGCGGCGGAATAGAGCGAATTGCTTCGCTTTTGCCGCAGGCCCGCCGGGCCGGGCGCGCGGCGGATCGCTTGCCACCCTGCCCCGGTTCTGGCAGGTCATCCGGACACCCAGCCCAAAGGCAAAAGGTTCCCGATGCGCCGCTCCGCCCTGCTTTCGTTCGCCGCCCTCGCCCTGGCCGGCCCGGCCGCCGCCGCGCCGCCCTCGCTTTGCGCCAGGGGCGAGGCGGTGGCCTTCACCTGCTCCACCGGCGCCCGCATCCTCTCGGTCTGCGAAACCGACGGTGGCCGCGGGTTGCAATACCGTTACGGCACCCAAGCCAAGCTCGACCTCAGCTACCCCACCCCCGGCACCACGCCCGCCGAGGTCTTCCGCGCCGGGACGCTGATGTATTCGGGCGGCGGCGGCGCCTGGCTGCGCTTTGCCAATGGCGCCTACGGCTACACCGTCTTTACCGCCATCGGCCGCTGGGGCGCGAACGGGGCGCCCCGCACGGCGGCGGGCGTTGCCGTGACCAAGGGCGACACCGACGTGGCCGACATCGCCTGCAAGGGCCCCGATACCGGCGAACTTGGCCCCGACCTCTTCGCGCGCTACGGCCTTGTCACCGACGACCCCGCCGACAGCTTCGACATCCCCGAAGCCTTCCTGCCGAACTGAACCGAAAGGCCCCGCCATGACCGACCGTATCGCCCCCCGCGTGGCCCTCGTCACCGGCGCCTCGCGCGGGCTGGGTGCCGCCATCGCCGAAACCCTTGCCGCGCAGGGCTGGCATGTCGTCGCCGTCGCCCGTACCGTGGGCGGGCTGGAGGAGCTGGACGATCGCATCCGGGCGGCAGGCGGGCAGGCCACGCTGGCGCCGATGGACATCACCACCGAGGATGCGATGCGCCAGCTTTGCCGCGGCATCTACGACCGCTGGGGCCATCTCGACCTCTGGGTGCATCCGGCGATCCACGCCGCCCCGCTGGCGCCCGCAGGCCACATCGACGGCAAAGACATGGACCGCTCGCTCGCCACCAACGTCAAGGCCACCGCCACCCTGATCGCGATGGTCGAACCGCTGCTGCGCGCCGCGCCCGCGGGCACCGCGTTCTTCCTCGACGATCCGCGCGCCGGGCAGAAGTTCTTCGGCGCCTATGGCGCCACCAAGGCCGCCCAGATCGCCCTCGCCCGCTCCTGGCAGGCCGAGACCGCCGCCACCGGCCCGCGCATCCTGATCGAGACACCCGCCCCGATGCCCACCGCCACCCGCGCCCGCTTCTTCCCCGGCGAGCCGCGCAATGCGCTCGCCGCGCCGAAGGACGAGGCCGCGCGGCTGCTCGCCCTGATCTGATCCGCCGCGCCGTCCGCCCCTGCGGGAGCCTCCGGCGGGGATATTTGTCACCAAGATGAAAGTGCAGAGCGAAGCCCCATTCATCTTGGCCCAAATATCCTCGCCGAAGGCGCACCTTGCCGCCCGCGATCCCGTCGGGGCGGGCGCGCAAGCCTTGTTCCGCGCGCCCCGCTCGACTAAGCAGGACGAGGGCGGCAGGGGCAGACGATGCGCATTCTCATTACCAACGACGACGGCATCAACGCCCCCGGCCTGGCGGTCCTGCAAGCCATCGCCGAGGATGTCGCGGGCCCCGGTGGCGAGGTCTGGACCGTGGCCCCCGCCTTTGAACAATCGGGCGTCGGCCACTGCATCAGCTACACCCACCCCACCATGATCGCCGAGCTGGGGCCGCGCCGTTTCGCCGCCGAGGGCTCGCCCGCCGATTGCGTGCTGGCCGGGCTTTACGACGTGCTTTCCGACCGGCGGCCCGACCTCGTGCTGTCGGGCGTCAACCGGGGCAACAACGCGGGCGAGAACACGCTCTATTCGGGCACCATCGGCGGCGCGATGGAAGCGGCCTTGCAGGGCCTGCCCGCCATCGCGCTCAGCCAGTTCATGGGGCCGCGGACCGAGATGCTGGATACCCCGTTCGAGGCCGCCGTCCTGCACGGCGCGACGCTGGTGAAACGCCTGCTGGAGCATGGCCACTGGGAGGATCGCGCCTATCGCACCTTCTACAACGTGAACTTCCCGCCCTGCGGCGCCGCCGAGGTCAAGGGCACCCGCGTCGTGCGGCAGGGCTTTCGCGACTACACGACCTTCTCGGTGGAGCCGGTGCAGTCGCCCTCGGGGCGGCGGTTCCTGTGGATCAAGGGCGGCGCGCAGCACCTGCCGACCGGCCCCGGCACCGATGTCACCGCAAACGTGGACGGCTACATCTCGGTCACACCGATGCGCGCGGACCTGACCGCGCATGACCAGCTCGACAGCCTCAGGGAGCGGCTGGAATGACCGAAGACACGCCCGAGCGGACGATGCGCTTTCTCTACGCGCTCCGCTCCAAGGGCGTGACGGACGCGCGCGTGCTGGGCGCGATGGAACGGATCGACCGCGGCGCCTTCGTGCGGGGCCTGTTCGCGGAACGCGCCTATGAGGACATGCCGCTGCCGATCGCCTGCGGCCAGACCATCAGCCAGCCCTCGGTCGTCGGCCTGATGACCCAGGCGCTGGAGGTCGGCCCGCGCGACAAGGTGCTGGAGGTCGGCACCGGCTCGGGCTACCAGGCCGCGATCCTCAGCCAGCTTGCCCGCCGGGTCTACACCGTCGACCGTCACCGCCGTCTGGTGCGCGAGGCCGAAGAGGTGTTCCGCGCGCTTGATCTGACCAACATCACCGCCGTGACGGCCGATGGCAGCTTCGGGCTGCCTGAACAGGCGCCCTTCGACCGCATTCTGGTGACGGCCGCCGCCGAAGACCCGCCGGGGCCCCTCTTGGCTCAGTTGCGGATCGGCGGTATCATGGTATTGCCTGTCGGGCAGTCCGGGGCCGTGCAGACCCTGATCCGGGTCACGCGGGGGCAAAGCGGGTTCGAGTATCACGAGCTTCGCCCGGTGCGCTTCGTGCCGCTGGTCGAGGGTCTGGGGCAAGAGTGAGCAAAGGTCCGGGCCTACCGGGCAGGGAATGGGGCAAGGCATGGCACTGAAGCTGACGGCGATCCACCGGACCCTCGTGATGAGCGCGGGGCTGTTGTCCCTTGCGGCCTGCAGCGACGTGAAGGACTGGGATCTGCGCAACATGAGCGGCGGGTTCAACACGACCGGCGCCGCCGAACGCGCGACGCTGGCGCGACCCGCGCCCGACAACCGCGGTGTGCTGTCCTACCCCGGCTATCAGGTCGTCGTCGCCAAGCGCGGCGATACGGTCGGCGGCATCGCCAACCGCCTCGGCCTCGCGCCCGACGAACTGGCGCGCTACAACGCCATCAGTGCCAATGATCCGCTGAACGAGGGCGAGGTGATCGCCCTGCCGGGCCGTGTCGCGGAACCCTCGCCCGCCACCGGCGCGCCGACCATCGGGCCGATCACGCCGCCCGCCAACGACCAGATCGACATCACCACGCTGGCGACCGGCGCCATCGACCGCGCGCAGACGACGCCCGGCCCCGGCACCCAGGTCGCAGCACTGGCACCGCCCACCGGGCCGAAGGTCGCCGCGGCCCAGCCGGCCAAGCACAAGGTTGCCCGTGGCGAGACCGCCTATACCATCGCGCGGCTTTACAGCATTCCGGTGCGCGCGCTGGCCGACTGGAACGGCCTCGGCCCCGATCTGGCGGTGCATGAGGGCCAGGTGCTGCTGATCCCGGTGGTCGATCCGACCCGCACGGTTTCGGCGCCGCCGGTCACGCCGCCCGGCCAGCCCTCGCCCGCGCCCGAACCGCCGAGCGCGTCCAAGCCCTTGCCGACCACCAGCCCGCCCGCCGCCAGCGCGCCGACGCCGGTGCCGGCTTCGCCGAACCTCGGCAAGGATCGCACCGCCGCCAGCGCGTCGAAGTTCATGATGCCAGTCGACGGCAAGATCATCCGCCCCTTCAGCAAGAAGGGCGAGGGCATCGACATCGCGGCGGCGGCGGGCACCGCCGTGGTCGCCTCGGGCGACGGCACGGTGGCCGCGATCACCAAGGATACCGACGGCTTTCCGATCGTGGTGATCCGCCACGACGGCAACCTGCTGTCGGCCTACCAGCGCCTCGACGGGGTGACGGTGGCCAAGGGCGACAAGGTCAAGCGCGGCCAGAAGATCGCCGTGATCCGGGCGGGCGACCCGGCCTTCCTGCACTTCGTGGTGTCGCAGGGGATCGAGCCGATCGACCCGGCGACCGTGCTGAACTAGGGTGACGGCAGCGGCGACGGCTAAAGCCGGACGCCGCGCCGCCCGGCCAGATCGGTGAAATACTGCCAGGCGACGCGGCCCGAGCGGGCGCCGCGCGTCGCCTGCCACTCGATCGCCTCGGCGCGCAGCGCCGCCTCGTCGATCGCCACGCCGTAAGCGCCACAATAGCCGCGGATCATCGCCAGATAGTCATCCTGACTGCAGGGGTGGAAGCCGAGCCAGAGCCCGAAGCGATCCGACAGCGAGACCTTCTCCTCCACCGCCTCGGAGGGATTGATCGCCGACGACCGTTCATTCTCGATCATGTCGCGCGGCATCAGGTGGCGGCGGTTGGAGGTGGCGTAGAACACCACATTCTCGGGCCGCCCCTCGATGCCACCGTCCAGCACGGCCTTCAGGCTTTTGTAATGCTCGTCGTCATGGCTGAACGACAGGTCGTCGCAGAACAGCAGGAAGCGTTCGGCCCGGTCGCGCAGCAGGTGCAGCAGGCGGCCGACCGAGGGCAGATCCTCGCGGTGCAGTTCGACCATCTTGAGCGCCGCCCCGCGCGTCAGAGCTTCGGCGTGCACCGCCTTGACAAGGCTCGACTTTCCCATCCCGCGGGCGCCCCACAGTAGGGCGTTGTTGGCGGGCAGGCCACGGGCGAACTGCAGGGTGTTTTCCAGCAGGGTGTCACGCGCCCGGTTGACGCCGATCAGCAGCGACAGATCGACCCGGTTCACCCGTGGCACCGGCTCCAGCCGGTCCGGGGCGACATGCCAGACGAAAGCCTCCGCCGCGTCGAAGTCGGGCGCCGCGGGCCGGGGCGGGCTCAACCGCTCCAGCGCCTCGGCGATCCGCAACAACGGGTCGATCACTTGGCGTCGTCCTCGTCGTCAACCCACAGCCCCTGGGCGCGCAGATCGGCCTCGCGGGCCTTTTCGATGCGCCGGATCAGCACGATCGAGACTTCGTAAAGCGCGTAGATCACCGAGAACAGCATGAGCTGCGACACCACGTCGGGCGGCGTCACGACGGCCGCCAGCACCAGAATACCGAGGATCGCATAGCGCCGCACATTGATCAGCGAGCGCGACGAGATCAGCCCGGCCTTGCCCATCAGCGTCAGCAGCACCGGCAACTGGAAGCACAGGCCGAAGGCCACGATGAAGGTCGTGGTCAGCACCAGATAGGCCTCGATCGAGCCCTGGAAGGTGATGCCCGCGCGCGCCAGCGCCTCGCCCGTGCCCGGCGCAAGGGTGCCCGGCGCCGGGCCGGGCTGCTGAAAGCTGAGGAAGAAGCCGAACGCCATCGGCAGGATCGCATAATAGGCAAAGGCGGCGCCGAGGAAGAACATCGCGGGCGAGGCGACCAGGAACGGCAGGAACGCCGCGCGCTCTTTCTTGTAGAGGCCGGGCGCGACAAAGCGCCAAAGCTGATAGCTGATCACCGGGAACGAGAGCACCAGCCCGCCGATCGCCGCGATGCGGATGGCGACGAAGAAACCCTCCTGCAGCTTGATCATGGTCAGCCCGCAGGCCTGACCGCGCACTTCCATCGCGTGGCAGATCGGTCGGGTCAGGAAGTTGAAGATCGGGTCCGACACGAAGTAGCACAGGACCAGCGCCACCATGAAGGCGCTGACCGACCAGATCAGCCGGGTGCGCAACTCGGCCAGATGCTCCATCAGCGGGGCGCCGGATTGGTCGATCTCATCGGCGCTCATGCGTCACTCTTCCTGGCGGCGGCACGGGCGCGCGGCTTGGGGGCCGGTGCGTCGGCTGCGGTATCCGCGGTGTCGGCCTTCGGCTTGCGCGGCGCGCGGGGCGGCTTTGCGGCGGCCTCGGGGGCGGCTGGGGCGGCCTCGGGGGCGGCCGCCTTCGCGCGCGGCTTGCGGACGGGCTTCGGCGCGGGTTCGGGTTCTGACTCTGACTCCGGCTCCGGCTCCGGCTCGAAATCGGCCAGTTCCTCGGGCGTCGGGCGGTTGCGCAACGCGGCGCGCTCGGCGGCGGCAGCCTCGGCGGCGGCGGCATTGGCCTTCACCTGCGCCGCAAGCTCGGCGGTGGCGGGGCCGATTTCGGCGGGCGCGGCATCGGCCCCCGACACTGCCGCAGCACCCGTCGCCGTGGCGGCACGCTTGGCGGCATCCCACGAGTCGATCTTCCTCGAGGCGCTCGACAGCGCGTCGAGCCCCATCGATTTTACCGAGGTGATGGTTTTCAGGTCCTTGGCGATATCCTCGGCGCCCGCCTCGCGAGCGGCCTGCTCCATCGCGCGCTGGAAGTCGCGCGCCATGGTGCGCGCCTTGGCGGTAAACTGCCCAAGCGCGTGAAAGAGCTTGGGCAGATCCTTCGGACCCACGACGATCAGGGCCACGATCCCGATCAGCATCAGTTCGGACCAGCCGATATCAAACATGGAGCGTCAACCTGCCTTCGGTGACAAAGGCCGTCAGACCTTGTCTTTTTCCTGCTCGGGGGAGGCGTCGCGGGCCACTTCGACCTTGTCGGGATCCTGCTGAATCCCCTTCTTGAACGCGGTGATCCCCCTGCCGACCTCGCCCATCAGCGAACTGACCTTGCCGCGACCGAAGAGCACGAGCAGGACCACGGCAATGACCAGAAGGTGAGGAATGCTCAAGCCTTGTAGCATGTCGGTCTCCTTATTTTGCATGGCCCTAGGGCCGTGTTTTCATCTCTAGTCATGTATTGACTCGCATCGGCAGTTCAAAGCCCGAATCCGCACCTCGGGTGGATAAATTATGCCCGGCCTACAGCGTTGCGTTCGTCGCCCCGCCGTCGAGCAGGATGTTCTGCCCCACGATGAAGCCCGCATGGACCGAGCAGAGGAAGGCGCACATCGCCCCGAACTCGGCCGCCGTGCCATAGCGCCCGGCCGGAATCGACGCCGCGCGCCGCTCCCTGGCCGCCGCGAGGCTGATACCCTGCGCCTTTGCCGCCCCGGTGTCGAGCATGATGGCGCGGTCGGTGGCATGGATGCCGGGCAGCAGGTTGTTGATCGTGACACCGTGTCCCGCCACCTGCCGCGCGGTGCCCGCGACAAAACCGGTCAGCCCCGCCCGCGCCGCGTTGGAAAGCCCAAGCTGCGGGATCGGCGCCTTCACCGACTGGCTGGTGATGTTCACCACCCGGCCCCAGCCGCGCGCGATCATCCCCGGCATCAGCGCCTGCATCAGCGCGATCGGCGTCAGCATGTTGGCATCCAGCGCGCGGATGAAATCGTCGCGGCTCCAGTCGGTCCACATGCCGGGCGGCGGGCCGCCGGCGTTGGTTACCAGAATATCCACCTGGCCCGCCTCGATCAGCACAAGATCGCGGCCCTCGGGCGTGGTGATGTCGGCGGCGACCGCCGTCACCTGCACGTCGTAGGTGGACCGCAGCGCGGCCGCCGTCGCCTCCAGCGCCTCGGCCCCGCGCGCGTTCAAGACGAGGTTGACCCCCGCCGCCGCCAGCGCCTCGGCGCAGCCGCGCCCCAACCCCTTCGACGAGGCCGTCACCAGCGCCCGCCGCCCCGTGATGCCAAGATCCATCTGTCGCCCCCCTGTCGGTGTCCTGCGACCTTGGCTAACACCGGGACCGGCGCACGAAAAGCGCCAATCCCGCCGGACCGGGCGGATTGGCGGCGCGCGGGAACCCGCCGTTTCGCGAGGCGGCGCCGATCTTGCCAAAACTTTGACGTTTTTGCCCGATACCCTGGATCATCGGCGACTCCCCTGTGCGGGGGGCGCGACGGGAAGGACCGCGACGATGGCAGAACCGACCGCAGACGATCGCCCCCTGGCATCCGTGCCCGGCTACGCCTGCCAGGTGTTCCCGGCCGACGCGATCTTTGTTACCTCGGGCGCGAACCTTGGCGATGAGGTGGGCGATGCCGACGTGGTTTGCCCCGGTGACGTCTATCAGCTTGACCCCGAGGCCGCGCCGCTGCGCCTGACGATTGCCCCCGCCGCGGGCGATCTTGGCACCGCGGGGCGGGTGCAGGTCGTGGCGCCGGGGTCCGAGGTCGGGCAGCCGGGTGACCGGGTGGAGCTTTGCGCGCGGCTGATGCTGATGGAGGGGGCGGGCGATTCGGTCGAACTGCTGATCCTGCGCCACCGCGATGCGGGTGGCGCGGGCGGCGTCTATGCGCTGCCGCTGTCGCCGATGGCGCCGAAAACCGATTACACGCTGATCCGGGTTGCCGCCGATCCCGGCGCGGTGCGGCTGGCGGACCTTGTCTGCATCTCGTTCGGGCGCGGCACGATGATCGCGCTGGCCGATGGCCATCAGGTGCCGATCGAGACGCTGCACCCCGGCGACCGCGTGCTGACGCGCGATCATGGCCCGCAGCCGGTGCGCTGGATCGGCCGCGCCACGCTGCGCGCGGTGGGCAGCTTTGCCCCGGTGGTGATCACCGCGGGCACGCTGAGCAATTCCGGCGACCTGATCGTCGGCCAGCATCACCGCATGTTCCTGTATCAGCGCAACCGCACCCGGCTGGTGCGCACCGCCGAACTTCTGGTGCAGGCCAAGCATCTGGTGGATGACGAACACGTCTTTCTGCGCGAGGGCGGCTTTGTCGACTACTTCAGCCTGATCTTCGACCGCCACGAAATCGTCTATGCCGAGGGCATTCCGGCCGAAAGCCTGATGGTGAACGACGCCACCCTGTCGCACCTGCCCGAGGATCTGGCCGCCGAGGTCAAGGCCCGCTTTCCCGGCCTCAGCCAGCACCAGCACTTCGGCACCGAAGCCGGGCGGCTGGCGCTGGACGAGATCGGCGCGGCGGCGCTGTTCCGGGCCAGCCGGGCGGGCTGACCCGCGGCTACGGCGTGGCGACGATGAAGAGGGCGCCGGTTGCCGGGTTGCCATTCAGCGTTGCCGTGCCCGAGGTCGCCGTCGCCTGGATGCCCTTGATCGGCGTGCCCTTGAAATCGCCCGTCAGCCCGCCATTCAGCCCCAGCGTGTTGCCCTGCCCGGTCAGCGTGCCCGCGAAATCGGCGACGAACTGGTTCGGCCGCGTCGCAGCGCAACCGTTGGTGGTGCCGATGCAGCCGTTCGTTACCGAGATGCTGCCGGCATAGGACACTTGCGGCGACTTGACCGTCACCGGGGTCGTCGTCGTGTCCTGATAGTTGCCCGCAAAGCTGGTCAGGTTGCCCCCGATCGTCTGGGTGGCGAAGTTGGCGTTCATCGCGGCCAGGCCCAGCAGTTCGATCGGCGTCGTCGGCGTGTTCACCACGACCTTGGTGTAGCCGTTGTAGGTGGCGGTTCCGGTCGACGGCATCGCGGTGAACTTGCTGTTCGACATCGCCGTGAGCGAGGTATTCATCGCGTTCTGCAACGGCTGGTTGGCCTTGTAGAACCCGTCCGGGTCGGTGACGCTGTCAATGAGCCCGCTGCTACCGCTGCACCCGGCCAGCATCGACACCGCCGCCGCAGCGGCCAGCCCGAGCATCCGCGCCATACCATTCACTCCGCTATTGCGCGCCCTGTGGCCGCCGACCCCTGACATACCCTTAAGCATAGGTTAAAGTTGCCGCGGCGGGCAAACGCCGTTGATCGCCTTCCGCGAATATCTGCGTTTCCAGCACCGCAACGGTGGGGCTGCCTTGCCCGATCAGGCCCGCTCGGCTATAGCCCGGCCATGCTGGACAACCGCCCCCCCCTGCCGCCCGAGATCGCCCGCCGCCGGACCTTTGCGATCATCTCGCACCCCGACGCCGGCAAGACCACGCTGACCGAAAAGTTCCTGCTGTTCGGCGGCGCGATCCAGATGGCGGGCCAGGTCCGTGCCAAGGGCGAGGCGCGGCGGACCCGGTCCGACTTCATGAAGCTGGAGCAGGAGCGGGGGATTTCCGTTTCTGCCTCGGCGATGTCGTTCGACTTCGGCCGCTATCGCTTCAATCTGGTCGATACCCCCGGCCACTCGGATTTCTCGGAAGATACCTATCGCACGCTGACGGCGGTCGATGCGGCGGTGATGGTGATCGACGGCGCCAAGGGGGTGGAAAGCCAGACCCGCAAGCTTTTCGAGGTCTGCCGGTTGCGCGACCTGCCGATCCTGACCTTTTGCAACAAGATGGACCGCGAGGCGCGCGACACCTTCACCATCATCGACGAGATTCAGGAAAACCTCGCCATCGACGTGACGCCCGCAAGCTGGCCGATCGGGGTCGGGCGCGAGTTCGTCGGCTGCTACGACATCCTGCACGACCGGCTGGAACTGATGGACCGCGCCGACCGCAACCGGGTGGCGGAATCGATCAAGATCAACGGTTTGCACGACCCCAGGCTGAGCGAGCACGTGCCCGCCGACCTGCTGGAGAAGCTGCGCGAAGAGGTCGACATGGCGCGCGAACTGCTGCCCGCCTTCGACCGGCAGGCGTTTCTGGAAGGCCACATGACGCCGATCTGGTTCGGCTCGGCGATCAACTCGTTCGGCGTGAAGGAACTGATGGCGGGGATCGGCGAATACGGGCCGGAGCCGCAGCCGCAGCGCGCCGCCGAACGCCAGATCGCGCCCGAGGAAACGCCGGTGACGGGCTTTGTCTTCAAGGTGCAGGCCAACATGGACCCCAAGCACCGCGACCGGGTCGCCTTCGTGCGCCTTGCCTCGGGACATTTCACCCGCGGCATGAAGCTGTTGCACGTCCGCTCGAAGAAACCGATGGCGGTGACCAACCCGGTGCTGTTCCTCGCCGCCGACCGCGAACTGGCCGAGGAGGCCTGGGCCGGCGACATCATCGGCATCCCGAACCACGGCCAGCTTCGCATCGGCGACGCGCTGACCGAGGGTGAAAGCCTGCGCTTCACCGGCATCCCCTCATTTGCGCCCGAACTGCTGCAATCGGTGCGCGCGATGGACCCGATGAAGGCCAAACATCTCGACAAGGCGCTGATGCAGTTCGCCGAGGAAGGCGCCGCCAAGGTGTTCAAGCCGATGATCGGCTCGGGCTACATCGTCGGCGTGGTGGGGCCGTTGCAATTCGACGTGCTGGCCAGCCGGATCGAGCAGGAATATTCCCTGCCGGTGCGCTTCGAGCCCTCGCATTTCACCTCGGCCCGCTGGGTCTCGGGCGACAAGGCGGCGGTGGAAAAGCTGGTGAACGTCAACAAGGGCCACATCGCCACCGACAGCGACGGCGATCTGGTCTACCTGACGCGCCTGCAATGGGACATCGACCGCATCGGCCGCGATTTCCCGGACGTGAAGCTGACGGCGACGAAAGAGATGATGGTGTAAGGGGCGCGCCCGGGACCGCCACGGCAACTCTCCAGTGGAGAGTTGCCCGGTCCGGTTGCCCATAAGGCCAAGGGCCGTTGGGCAAGGCGCGTGCGGCCGGGAGCGCGAGCGCCCATCATTGGCGCGCCTGCCTGGGCTGGCGCGGTCACGCGCCTGCCAGCGGCAGGCAGGCGCGGCCCGATGTGTCGACGGACACATCGGGCAAAAGCGTCAAACTGCGGTGCAAGGGTTCCGGGGTGTTTCCGCCCGCCTCACACCGTTTCCACCGGATAGGTCCAGACCCGGAACCCCTTCAGCAGGTGCGGCCCGAACGAGTTGATCAGCGGCACGTCGGTGGCATCGCGGCCGCGCGCCACCACGATGCGGCCGATGCGGGGCACGTTGTTGCGCGGATCGAAGGTCCACCAGCGGCCGCCGAGGTAAACCTCCATCCAGGCGGAATAGTCCATGTCGCTGGTGATCGGCACGCCGATGTCGCTGAGGTGGCCGTTCACATAGCGGGCGGGGATGTTCATGCAGCGGCAGAAGGCGATGGCGAGGTGGGCATAGTCGCGGCAGACGCCGACCTGTTCCTGCCAGCCGTCAAAGGCGGTGCGGGTCGATCGCGCCTGCAGGTAGTCGAACCGGATGTGGCCCTTGACGTAGTCGCAGATCGCCTGCACCCGGTTCCAGCCGGGGCGGGCCCCGCCGAACAGGTTCCAGGCGATCGGGCTCAGCTTGTCGGTCTCGCAGTAGCGGCTGCCCATCAGGTAGACGAGGCAATCATCGGGCAGGTCGGCGACCGGAACCTCGGCGGCATCCAGTTGAACAACGTCCGGCAAGCCGCTGTTTTCCATCACCCCGTCGCCCCAAAGGGTGAAATCGCCGACCGGCGCCACGAAGCGGCGGCAGGTGTTGCCGAAAAGGTCGGTATAGGTCCGCATCGGCACGGCCGGATTGGCGATCACCTCTTCCGGCGCGCGCACGTTGGGCGCGTTTTCGGCATGGGCGGTCAGCAGGCAGACCATCGGCGTCGGTTGCGGGCAGGTCACCGTGATCTCGTAACCGTAGCGGATCAGCATCTGTCGCTCCTTCCGCGCCAGCGCGCACCGATCGGCACAGGCATCGGCATCCACCCCGCCGACCCGGGATGATGCTGCATCCGCGAAAGAATGCGCCGGTTCGGCCGCCGCCGCAACCCGATTGCAGCGCGGCGGCCGAACCGTGGCGCGCGGGCCTCAGCCGATCTGCACCTCCAGCGTCACCTCGGCCTTCAGCAGCTTGGAAATCGGGCAGTTGGCCTTGGCCTGCGCCGCCAGTTCGTGCACCTTCTCGGCCGAGGCGTCGGCCTTCACCACCGTCACCAGATGCGCCTTGGTCACCGTCGGGCTGCCCTCGGTCGCGGGGTCGAGCGTGATGGTCGAGGTCGTCGAGATCGACGCGGGCGTGATCCCGGCGCCGCCCATCAGCGCCGACAGGAACATCGAGTAGCAGGCGGCATGGGCGGCGCCGATCAACTCTTCGGGGTTCGATCCCGCCTTGTCCTCGAACCGGGTGGCAAAGCTGAACGGGATGGCGGCCAGCGCCCCGCTTTGCGTGCTGACGATGCCGCCGCCGTCTTTCAGGCTTCCAGTCCAGACGGCCGATGCGGATTTGTGGATCATGTTGATCTCCCTTGGGTTTCCTCGCGGCTGCCCCGGCGTGCTGTGGCGGCGGCGGCCTCCTGCCCACCACATCTAGCGCGCCAAGCCGAAAACGCCAGCCACCCCCGATCCGTCGATCCGCCGCCAGATCGCGCCAACGATGCCGACACGTCACGAATATTGACCTCGTGAAGTTTATGCGCTAACCCGCTCGCACCTCCTTTCGGAGAGACTCACCCGACGCCGGGACGCCCGGTAAACAGCGTCCCACTCATCCATGCGGTCCGATGCCGCATTCTTCAGGACGCCAATGACCAAATTTTCCGACCTCGCGCTGGACCCGAGGGTCTTGCAAGCCGTTGCAGATGCCGGCTACGAAACCCCCACCCCGATCCAGGCCCAGGCCATTCCGTACGCGCTGCAAGGCAAGGACGTGCTGGGGATCGCCCAGACCGGCACCGGCAAGACCGCCAGCTTTGTGCTGCCGATGATCACCATGCTGGCCAACGGCCGGGCCCGCGCGCGGATGCCGCGCAGCCTCGTGCTGTGCCCGACGCGCGAACTGGCCGCCCAGGTCGCCGAGAACTTCGACACCTACACGAAGTATCTCAAGCTGACCAAGGCGCTGCTGATCGGCGGCGTGTCGTTCGGCGAACAGGACAAGCTGATCGACCGCGGCGTCGATGTGCTGATCGCCACCCCCGGCCGACTCTTGGACCATTTCGAGCGCGGCAAGCTGTTGCTGACCGGCGTGCAGATCATGGTGGTGGACGAGGCCGACCGGATGCTCGACATGGGCTTCATCCCGGATATCGAGCGCATCTTCAGCCTGACGCCCTTCACCCGGCAGACGTTCTTCTACTCGGCCACGATGGCGCCCGAGATCGAGCGCATCACCAACGCCTTCCTGCACAGCCCGGCCCGGATCGAAGTTGCGCGGCAGGCGACGGCGTCGGAGACGATCGAACAGCAACTGATCGCGATCAAGCCGGTCCGCAAGGATCGCGGCTTTGCCGAAAAGCGTGCCGTGCTGCGGTCCTTGATCCGCCAGGAAGGCGAGGCCTGCACCAACGCGATCATCTTCTGCAACCGCAAGATGGATGTGGACGTGGTCGCCAAGTCGCTGAAACAGCACGGGTTCAACGCGGCGCCGATCCACGGCGACCTGGATCAGTCGATGCGCACCAAGACGCTGGACAGCTTCCGTGACGGCTCGCTGCACTTGCTCGTCGCCTCCGACGTGGCGGCGCGGGGCCTGGACATTCCGGCGGTCAGCCACATCTTCAACTTCGACGTGCCGACCCACCCCGAGGATTATGTGCACCGGATCGGCCGCACCGGCCGCGCCGGGCGGCTGGGCAAGTCCTATACCATCGCCGTGCCCGCCGACGACAAATACATCAGCGCCATTGAATCGCTGCTGAAGAAGACGATCCCGCTTGGCCCGGTGCCTGACTACGAAGCGAGTGCCGAGCGTGATGGCGACAGTGGCCGCCGCCCGGCCCGCGCGGAACGCCGCCCCACGCGCCCCGATGCGCCGCCGCGCCCGGTCGCCGCACACCACCAGGTGGCCGCGATGCAGCCGCTGCCCGAGGTCGAGGCCCGGATCGTCGAGGTGGCCGAGGTCGAGCCGCGCGCCGAAGCCGCGCCCGAGCCGCGCCGTCGCGAGCGTCGGGATGACCGGCCCGCCGTGCGGCGCGAGGAACGCCCGGAGGAGCGCCGCAATGAGCGCCGCCCGCCCGAACGGCGCCGCGATGATGAGCGCGTGATGGGGATGGGTGACCACATGCCGGATTTCCTGACCCGCAGCTTCGTGCCGCAAGCCAGTTCCGAATGACAAAACGCGCCCCCTCGGGGGCGCGTTTCAGTTCGCGACGATCGACAGCGCGCCTCAGCCCGCCAGCAGGCGGCTGACGACCACCGTCACCTCGGGCTTCTTGCCAACCTCTTCCATCGCGGCCTGACGCACGACGCGGCGCACCGCCTCGTCCATCTTGTCGTCATTGGCAAAGAGGCGCGCGTCGGCCTTGCCGAGGAATTCGGCCAGATCGGCCTCGACCACCTCCGACAGCAGCCGCCCGCTGCGGCCGCGCAGCGGCAGGCCCATCAGTTCGGCCCAGGCGTCGCCCAGCGGTTCCTCTTCCTCGTCCATGATCAGCGTGATCAGCGCGTGGCCGTTCATCGCCATCCGGATGCGGTCGCGGATCACGCCATCCATCGCCCCCACCAGCGCGGTGCCGTCCAGATAGACGCGCCCGGTTTCGATGTATTCAACCACATCGGGGAAGTCGCCGGTCAGGTCCACCATCATGCCGTTGGTCACCACGTCCGAGGCGATGCCCTTCGCCGTCGCCAGCCGCGCGTGTTCGCGCAGGTGGCGGTGTTCGCCGTGCATCGGGATCAGCATCGCGGGCTTCATCGCGGCGTGCACCCGTTCCAGATCGGGGCGGTTGGCGTGGCCCGAGACGTGATAGCGCCCGGTCTGATCGTCGACCACGTTCACGCCCATTTCCGAATAGGCGTTGATGATGCGGTTCACGCCGCGTTCATTGCCGGGGATCGTCTTGGAGGAGAACAGGAACGTGTCGCCCTCCTTCAGCTCGATGCCCAGATACTTGCCACGGGAAAGCTGCGCCGAGGCGGCGCGGCGTTCGCCCTGGCTGCCGGTGACGATCAGCATCAGGTTGCCGCGCGGAATTTCGGCCGCCATCTCGGGCGGCACGGTGGGCGGGAAATCGGTCAGCACGCCGGTTTCCACCGCCGCCGTCACCATCCGCTTCATCGCGCGCCCCATCAGGCAGACCGTGCGCCCCGCCGCGCGCCCGGCCTCGGCCAGCGTCTTCAGCCGCGCCACGTTCGAGGCGAAGGTGGTCGCCACCACCAGCCCCGAGGCACCTTCCACCAGTTCGCGCAGCGCCGGGCCGATCGAGCTTTCGCTGCGGCCCGGATGCAGGCTGAACACGTTGGTCGAATCGCAGACCAGCACCTTCACGCCCTCGCCCTCGCCCGCGACGATATCGCTTTCGTCGGGGTCGTAGGGCTCGCCCACGATCGGGTTCGGGTCGAGCTTGAAATCGCCCGAATGCACGATGCGCCCGACCGGCGTGTCGATGATCAGCGCCGAGCTTTCCGGGATCGAGTGTGACACCGGCACGAACTGCACCCGGAACGGCCCGGCCTCGACCACGTCGGGGCGCGGCTCGACCACGGTGATGATGCTGGCGGGGTGGCCCTGATCCTCCAGCTTCAGCGCGGCGATGGCGCCGGTGAAGCGGCGGCAATAGACCGGCGCGCGCAGCCGCGGCCACAGATGGCCAAGGGCGCCGACGTGGTCTTCGTGCGCGTGGGTGATGAAGATCGCCTCGATCCGGTCGGCGCGGTCGGCCAGCCATTTGATGTCGGGCAGGATCAGGTCGACCCCCGGCGTGGTTTCGGCCTCGGGGAAGGTCACGCCCAGATCGACGACGATCAGCCGCTCGCGCCCCTCGCGGCCGTAGCCGTAGACGTAGCAGTTCATCCCGATCTCCCCCGCGCCGCCGAGGGGAAGATAGATCAGGCGTTCGTCGCTCATGCGGTTTCCAGTTCCATGTTGTAGCGGTGGATGACCGTGAGGCCGTGAATGGTCAGGTCATCGTCAACTTTGTCGAAGAGCGTAAACCCCTGATCGAAGAGCGGCGCAAGCCCGCCGGTGGCAATGACGCGCATCGGGCGGTCGCGCTCGATGCGGATCTGGCGCACGATGCCCTCGCAAAGGCCGATGTAGCCCCAGAAGATGCCCGATTGCATGCAGGCGACGGTATTGGTGCCGATCGCCGCCTGCGGGCGGCTGACATCGACATGCGGCAGCGCGGCGGCGGCCATGTGCAGCGCCTCCAGCGACAGGTTCACGCCGGGCGCGATCACGCCGCCGATATAGGCGCCGTCGATATCGACCACGTCGAAGGTGGTGGCGGTGCCGAAATCGACCACGATCAGGTCGCCGCCGTAACGGTCGAAGCTGCCCACGGTGTTGACCAGCCGGTCGGGGCCGACGGTGGTGCCCTGATCGACGCGGGGGGCCACCGGCAGGCGGCATTCCGGCTTGCCCACCACCAGCGGGCGGCAGTCGTAGTAGCGGTTGCAGAGCACGCGCAGGTTGAACACGACGCGCGGCACGGTGGAGGAGATGATCGCCTCGGTGATCGTCGCCTCGACCTTGGTCAGCAGCATCAGCGACGAGAGCCAGACGAAGTATTCATCCGCCGTGCGGCGATGATCGGTGGCGATGCGCCAGGTTCCGAGGAACCGCGCGCCGTCCCAGATCGCAAAGACCGTGTTGGTATTGCCGCAGTCGATCGCCAGAAGCATCGCCGCCCCCCTGTCAGAAAAACACGTCGGCCGCCGGGATCGCCCGTCGGCCTTGCGCGGTTTGCAGCACCAGCGCGCCGCTGTCGTCCACCGTCTGAAACGTGCCTTGCAGCGTCTCGGCGCCGGTGCGCGCGGTGATCGGCTGGCCGATCCGCGCCGCGCGGGCGAGCCAGGCGGCACGGATCGGGGCGAAGCCC
Source organism: Solirhodobacter sp. (assembly GCF_964715405.1). Taxonomy (NCBI): domain Bacteria; kingdom Pseudomonadati; phylum Pseudomonadota; class Alphaproteobacteria; order Rhodobacterales; family Paracoccaceae; genus Solirhodobacter; species Solirhodobacter sp. The sequence continues at coordinate 99,028 of NZ_CBAICG010000010.1, forward strand.
GATGTGGTGAAGATCGCTTCCCAAGCCGCATAGGCGGGGGCGAGGGCGTTCAGGAACTCCTCGGGCGTCACCCGCGCGCCGGTCTCTTCCAGCAGGCTGACCGGGCGCAGCGCGCGGGGCTCGACCTGATCGGCGCCGGGCGCGGCGACAAGGTTGACCCCGATGCCGATCGCCAGATGCGCCACACCCGCGCCCTGCCCGACGCTTTCCAGCAGGATGCCCGCCACCTTGCCGCCATTCAGCAGCACGTCATTGGGCCATTTCAGCGCAAAGGGCTCGGCCCGGCCGCTGACCGCCACGAAGGCATCGGAAAGCGCCAGCGCGGCGACAAAGCTGCGCAGCGCCACCACCTCGGGCCGTTCGGTCGGCTTCATCACCAGCGTGGCGGCGAAGTTGCCTTCGGGCATCGCCCAGGCCCGGCCCCGGCGACCGCGCGCCGCAGTCTGGTGCCGCGCCATGATCCAAGCGGGGCCCGTCAGCGACGGCGCCAGCCGGGCGGCTTCGGCATTGGTGGAATCGGTCTGACCCAGGACGTGGCGTGCCACGCCCGCGGGCCATGCCTCCTCAGTGGACAAGCGCGCCCGCGGCGGCCTGCGCCAGCGCCTCGACCCCGAAGAGGTTCACCACCCCCACCACCATGATCGCCGCCGAGGCCATCAGCGCGACCCAAGCGACCGGGCGCATGGTGCCCGCGTCGATCCCTTCGCGATCCTCGCCGAAGTACATGTAGTAGACGATGCGCAGATAGTAGAACGCGCCGATCACCGAGGCGATCACGCCAAGGATGGCCAGCCAGGCCATGCCCGCATTCACCGCCGCCATCAGCACATAGAACTTCCCGAAGAAGCCGACCATCGGCGGCACCCCGGCAAGCGAGAACATCAGCACCATGATCGCCAGCGCCTTCAGCGGCTCGCGGCGCGAATACATCCGCAGGCTGGCGATGTCGGTGACCGGCTTGCCGTCCTTCTCCATCGACAGGATGAAGGCGAAGGCGCCGACGTTCATGGTGACATAGATCACCATGTAGATCAGCATCGCCTTGACGCCGCCCGCCGTGCCCGCCGCCAGCCCCATCAGCGCAAAGCCCATGTGGCTGATCGAGGAATAGGCCATCAGACGCTTGATATCCTTCTGCCCGATCGCCGCCACCGCGCCCAGATACATCGAGGCGACCGACAGCAGCGCCAGCACCTGCCCCCAGTCCTTCGGCGCGGTGCCGAAGGCGCCCTCGGCCAGCCGCGCGATCAGCGCCATCGCGGCCACCTTGGGCGCGGTGGCGAAGAAGGCGGTCACCGGCGTGGGCGAGCCTTCGTAGACGTCGGGCGTCCACATGTGGAAGGGCACCGCCGAGATCTTGAAGGCAAGGCCCGAGAGCAGGAACACCAGGCCGAACAGCAGCCCCATCGACATCTCGCCCTGATGCACCGTGGTGATGATGCCGGAGAAAAGCGTGGTGCCGGCAAAGCCGTAGGTCAGCGAGGCGCCGTAGAGCAAGAGGCCCGAGGACAGCGCGCCCAGCACGAAGTATTTCAGGCCCGCCTCGGCCGATTTCTCGTTGTCGCGCCGCAGCGAGGCCACGACGTAAAGCGCCAGCGATTGCAGCTCCAGCCCCATGTACAGCGACATCAGGTCACCGGCCGAAACCATGATCATCATGCCGACCACGGCCAGCGCGATCAGCACCGGATATTCGAACCGCAGCAGGTCGCGCCGGGCCATGTAGTCCTGCCCGATCGCCAGCACCGCCGCCGCCGACAGCAGCACCGTCACCTTGGCAAAGCGCGCGAAGGCGTCGTCGATGAACATGCCGCCAAAGGCGGTGCGGCTGCCGCTTGTGGTGCCGATCCAGAGCGCGACCAGCACGAACACCGCCGCCGTCGCCCAGAGGATCAGCGAGGCCGCCTTGTCCTTGCCGGAATAGACGCCGAACAGCAGCGCGGCCATCGCATAGACCGCGATCAGGACTTCCGGCAGCGCGGTGGAAAAATCGCCAGGGTTCATGCCTTCGGTCCTTCAGTTCTGTGCCAGTTCGGTGGCTTGCGCCGCCGCCGCGGCTTGCGCCACCTGCGTATCGTAATGCTGCACCAGCGCCGCCACCGAGGGCCCGATGATGTCGGTCACCGCGCTCGGGTAGACGCCGAGGAACAGCGTCATCGCGACCAGCGGGGCAAAGATCGCCTGTTCCCGCAGGTCCATGTCGGTGATGGTCTTCAGCGCCTCTTTCACCAGATCGCCGAACACCACCCGGCGGTAAAGCCAGAGCGCATAGGAGGCCGACAGGATCACCCCGGTCGTGCCCACCGCCGCCACCCAGGTGTTGACCTGGAAGACGCCGACCAGCGTCAGGAACTCACCCACGAACCCCGAGGTGCCCGGCAGGCCGACGTTCGCCATCGTGAAGAACATGAAGACCAGCGCGTAGACCGGCATCCGGATCACCAGCCCGCCATAGGCGTCGATCTCGCGCGTGTGCATCCGGTCGTAGATCACCCCGACACAGAGGAAGAGCGCGCCTGACACGAAGCCGTGGCTGATCATCTGGAAGATCGCGCCGTCGATGCCCTGCTGGTTCGCGGCGAACAGGCCCATCGTGACAAAGCCCATGTGGGCGACGGATGAATAGGCGATCAGCTTCTTCATGTCCTGCTGCACCAGCGCGACGAGGCTGGTGTAGACGATGGCGATCACCGAGAGCCAGAGCACGAACGGCCCCAGCAGATGGCTCGCCACCGGGAACATCGGCAGGCTGAAGCGCAGGAAGCCGTAGCCGCCCATCTTCAGCAGGATCGCCGCCAGCACCACCGAGCCCGCCGTGGGCGCCTGCACGTGCGCATCGGGCAGCCAGGTGTGCACTGGCCACATCGGCATCTTCACCGCGAAGCTGGCGAAGAACGCGAGCCACAGCAGCGTCTGCACCCCGCCCGCGATCTGCCAGCCCAGAAGGCTGATCGGCCCCGCGCTGAACTGGAAGGTCAGCAGCGTCGGAATGTCGGTGGTGCCCGCCTGCGCATACATCGCGATCATCGCGACCAGCATCAGGACCGAGCCGAGAAAGGTGTAGAGGAAGAACTTGAACGAGGCGTAGATGCGATCCTTGCCGCCCCAGATGCCGATGATCAGGAACATCGGGATCAGCCCGGCCTCGAAGAAGAAGTAGAACAGCACGAGGTCCAGCGCCACGAAGACGCCGATCATCAGCGTTTCCAGCACCAGGAAGGCGATCATGTATTCCTTGACGCGCACATCCACCTTCCAGCAGGCGGCGATGGTCAGCGGCATCAGCGCGGTGGTCAGCAGCACAAAGAGCACCGACAGGCCATCGACGCCCAGCTTGTAGTGCAGGCCCAGAATCCAGGGCCGGTCCTCGACGAACTGGAAGCCCGGCGCGTGCGGGTCGAACCCGGTCAGCAGCAGCAGCGAGATCACGAAGGTCAGCGTAGTCGCGGCCAGCGCCAGCCATTTCGCGTTGCGCGCCGCCGCGGCATCACCGCCGCGCAGGAACAGCGCGAGGATCACCGCCGCCACCAGCGGCGTGAAGGTGATGAGGGAAAGCAGGTTGCCCATCAGTGCGCCCCTCCGGTCAGTGTCATCCAGGTCATCAGAACGCCGATCCCGATCACCATCGCGAAGGCGTAGTGGAAGAGGTAGCCCGACTGGGCACGCCCCGCGAGCCGGGTGAACCAGGGCACGATGCCCATCGCCACGCCGTTGATGGTGCCGTCGATCACCTCGCCATCGCCCTTTTTCCACAAGAGGCGGCCAAGGCCGAGCGCCGGGCGCACGAAGATCGCGTCATAGATCTCGTCGAAATACCACTTGTTGAGCAGGAAGAGGTAAAGCGGCCGGTTGATCTCGGCCAGCTTGGCCGGAAGCTCGGGCGAGCGGATATACATCTTCCACGCCACGGCAAAGCCCAGCAGCATCGCGATGAAGGGCGACAGGCTGACCCAGACCGGGCTTTCATGCGCGTGTTCGATCACATGATTGTCAGGCCCCATGAAGATCGCGCCCTGCCCCGGCACCGCGGCGTGCTCGCCGAGCGCAAAGAAGTGCGACATGATCGTTTCGGAGCCGAAGAAGCTGTTGTACCAGATCATGCCGCCGAAGGTCGCGCCAAGCGCCAGCACGCCCAGCGGGATCAGCATCACCAGCGGGCTTTCATGCGCGTGGTCATGCGCGTGATGGTCGCCCCTGGGTTGGCCGTAGAAGGTCATGAACATCAGCCGCCACGAATAGAAGCTGGTGAAGCAGGCCGCGACGACCAGCAGCGTGAAGGCATACATCGAGCCGCCCGCATAGGTGCTTTCGATGATCGCGTCCTTCGACAGGAAGCCGGCAAAGCCGATCGGCACGCCGAAGAGCGCGCCCGAGAACGGGATGCCGACGCCGGTGATCGCCAGCGTGCCGATCATCATCGCCCAGAACGTCAGCGGGATCTTCGTGCGCAGGCCGCCGTAGGCGCGCATGTCCTGTTCGTGGTGCATCGCGGTGATGACCGAGCCCGCGCCGAGGAACAGCATCGCCTTGAAGAAGGCATGCGTCAGCAGGTGGAACATCGCCACGCCGTAGACGCCCGAACCCGCGGCGGCGAACATGTAGCCCAGTTGCGAGCAGGTCGAATAGGCGATGACGCGCTTGATGTCGTTCTGCACCAGACCGACGGTGGCGGCAAAGAACGCGGTCGAGGCGCCCATCACCAAGACCAGCGTGCGGGCGTGCGGCGCGTATTCGTAAAGCGGCGACATCCGGCAGACCAGGAACACCCCCGCCGTCACCATCGTGGCGGCGTGGATCAGCGCGGACACCGGCGTCGGGCCCTCCATCGCGTCGGGCAACCAGGTGTGCAGGAAGAGTTGCGCCGACTTGCCGGAGGCGCCGATGAACAAGAGCACCCCGATCAGGTCGGCGGCGTTCCACTGCGTCCACAGGAACGTCAGGTTGGTGGTCGCCAGCGTCGGCACCTTGGTGAAGATGGTGTCGAAGTCGGTGCTGTCCACCAGGAAGAACAGCGCGAAGATGCCAAGCGCAAAGCCGAAATCGCCGACCCGGTTGACCACGAAGGCCTTGATCGCGGCGGCGTTGGCCGAGGGTTTCTTGTAGTAGAACCCGATCAGCAGGTAGGAGGCGACGCCCACGCCTTCCCAGCCAAAGAACATCTGCACCAGGTTGTCGGCGGTCACCAGCGCCAGCATGGTGAAGGTGAAGAACGAGAGGTAGGCGAAGAAACGCGCCTTGTAGGGCTGATCCGCGGTCCAGTTCTCGTCATGCGCCATGTAGCCGAGCGAATACATATGGACCAGCGATGACACCGTGGTGACCACGATCAGCATGATCGCCGTCAGCCGGTCCAACCGGATCGCCCACCAGGTATCCAGGCTGCCCGAGGTGATGTAGCGCATGATCTCGATATGCGTCGTGGTGCCGTCGAAGGTCACGAACACGACCCAGGACAACAGGCAGGCGAGGAACAAGAGGCCCGTCGTCAGGTATTGCGCGGGCTTTTCGCCGATGGCTTGCCAGAAGAAGCCGCCGATCAGGGCGCCGACGAGCGGCGCGAAAAGGATGATCTGTACCATGCGCCTTCAGCCCTTCATCACGTTGACGTCTTCGACGGCGATGCTGCCGCGCGTCCGGAAGAAGCTGACCAGGATCGCCAGCCCGATCGCCGCCTCGGCCGCCGCGACGGTCAGCACGAACATGGTGAACACCTGCCCCACCAGGTCGTGCGCGAAGCTGGAGAAGGCGACGAGGTTGATGTTGACGGCCAGCAGCATCAGCTCGATCGACATCAGGATGACGATCACGTTCTTCCGGTTCAGGAAGATGCCGAAGATGCCGATGACGAACAGCGCCGCCGCCACCACCAGGTATTGTGTCAGTCCGATCATTCGCGTCCCTCCGGGTCAGCGCCCGATATTCTTGCCGTCTGTCAGCCCCGCGCAAGCGGGGGCCTCCCAGTTACATCTCGCCGTCTGTCACCCCCGCTTGCGCGGGGATTTACAACCCCTGCCCCGGCTTCACGTCGATCAGTTCCATCGCCTTGGCCGGATCGCGCCACATCTGCGCCAGCACGTTCTGCCGCTTCACGTCCTTGCGGTGCCGCATTGTCAGCACGATCGCCCCGATCATCGCGACCAGCAGGATCAGCGCCGCGATCATGAACAAAAGCACATACTTGTCGTAGAGCAGCAGCCCCAGCGCGCGGGTGTTTTGCACCTTGGTCAAGTCCGGCGTCACCGCCCCGCGCAGCCCCTCGGCCGCGTCCGAGCTGTGCCAGACGCCGACGACCATGAAGACCTGCATCAGCAGGACGACGCCGATCAGCAGGCCCAGCGGCATGTATTTCACCATCTCGGCCTTCAACTCGGCGAAATCGACATCCAGCATCATCACGACGAAGAGAAACAGCACAGCCACCGCGCCGACATAGACGATGATCAGCAGCATCGCCACGAACTCGGCCCCCATCAGCACGAACAGCCCGGCCGCCGACAGGAAGGCGAGGATCAGCCACAGCACCGAGTGCACCGGGTTCCGCGCCGTCACGACAAAGACGCCCGCGGCCACCGCCGTGATCGCGAACAGATAGAAGGCAAACGCCGCGACAGTCATTCGCTGTCCTCCCCGGTTTCGCCAAAGACGCCCTGAGCGATCTCCAGCGCCTTGGTCATGGCGGGCAGGCCGCCGAACATGCTCATCTGCGAGATCACTTCCGCAATCTCGCGCTTCGTCGCCCCCGCTGCCAGCGCGTGCCGGATGGTCAGCCGGATCTGCGGCTCGGCCTGCGCGCCCAACACCGTCAGCGCGGCCAGCGTCACCAGTAGCCGGGTCTTGGCGTCCAGACCTTCCTTGTTGAAGGTCTTGCCGAACCACATTTCCATCATGTCCCTGGTCATGGTGGGGAACAGGGTGTCGAACCCCTTCACCTGCATGGTCTCCAAGGCCGGATTGAATGCGCGGACCATCTCCTGGCCCTGCTCCATCATCGACTTGAACAGTTTGGTGAAATCCTCGGTCATCTGTAGGGCGCGTCCACGGCGAGGTTGCGAGCGATCTCGGCTTCCCAGCGGTCGCCGTTGTCCAGCAGTTTGGCCTTGTCGAAGTAAAGCTCTTCCCGGCTTTCGGCGGCGAATTCGAAGTTCGGGCCTTCGACGATGGCATCCACCGGGCAGGCTTCCTGACAGAAGCCGCAGTAGATGCACTTGGTCATGTCGATGTCATAGCGCGTGGTGCGGCGGCTGCCGTCGTCGCGGGGTTCGGCGTCGATGGTGATCGCCTGCGCCGGGCAGATCGCCTCACAGAGCTTGCAGGCGATGCAGCGTTCCTCGCCCGAAGGATAGCGGCGCAGCGCGTGTTCGCCACGGAAACGGGGCGACAGCGGCCCCTTTTCGTGCGGGTAGTTCAGCGTCGCTTTCGGCGCGAGGAAATACTTCATGCCCAGACCGAAGCCTTTGATGAAATCCGCCAGGAAGAAGTATTTGATGGCGCGGTTCACGTCGATGGTCATCTCAGGCCCCCATCTTCTGTTCGAGGTGCTCGACACGGGTGTCGATCGAGTGAATGTACTGACCGAGCCCGATAAGGATGCCGGTCTGGCCCTCCTGACCCAGCTTCAGATCGTCAATCTTCTCGGCCAGCTCGCCAATCCTTCCTTCAACCTGCCCGAGCTTTTCCCGGATCAGCCGAAGCTGTTCAAGCACGAGGTTGTCGACACTCTCGCCCATCTCAGCCCCCCACCGTGTAGCGGGCCCAAAGCCCCCAGAGCACGTCGTATTTCGCCAGGAACGCCACGATCACCACCCAGCCGAGGCTCATCGGCAGGAACACCTTCCAGCCGATCCGCATCAGTTGGTCGTAGCGGTAGCGCGGCACGATCGCCTTCACCATGGCGAACATGAAGAAGAAGAACGACATCTTGGCCACCATCCACAGCACGCCGTCCGGCAGGCCGGGGATCGGGCTGAGCCAGCCGCCGAAGAACAAGAGCGAGATCAGCGCGCACATCAGAAAGATCGCGATGTATTCGCCGGCCATGAACAGCAGGTAGGGGGTGGAGGAATACTCGACCATGAACCCCGCGACCAGTTCCGACTCCGCCTCCGGCAGGTCGAACGGCGGGCGGTTGGTTTCGGCCAGCGCCGAGATGAAGAACAAGACCACCATCGGCAGGTGCGGCAGCCAGTACCAGTTCAACAGGCCCAGATGCCCGCGCTGCGCGTTCACGATGTCGCCGAAGTTCATGCTGCCGGTCGAGATGATGATGCCGATGATGATCAGCCCCAGCGACACCTCGTAGGAAATCATCTGCGCCGCCGAGCGCAGCGACCCGAGGAACGGGTATTTCGAGTTCGAGGCCCAGCCGCCCATGATGACGCCGTAAACCTCCAGCGACGACACCGCGAAGACAAAGAGGATCGCCACGTTGATGTCGGACAGCACCCAGCCTTGGGCGAAGGGGATCACCGCCCAGGCCAGCACCGCCAGCACGAAGGACAGCATCGGGGCGAGGAAGAACACCACCTTGTCGGCCCCGGCGGGCACGACGATTTCCTTGACCACGTATTTCAGCGCGTCGGCCACCGATTGCAGCAGACCGAAGGCGCCCACCACGTTGGGGCCGCGCCGCATCTGCACGGCGGCCCAGATCTTGCGGTCGCCGTAGACGAGGAACAGCAGCGAGATCATCACGAAAGCGATGATCAGAAGGCCCTGAAGCAAGATCAGCAGCGTCGTGCCCAGTCCCGTTTGCAGAAAGTCAGCCATCGTGCCTCATCCTCTGACCCTCGGTCGTCAGACCGTCGGTATTCCCTGCATTCCGCAATCGCGCACCGTCACCTCGGCGTCGATCGTCATCAACCCCTGGGGCAGCGCGGCCGAGATGGTGTAAACCGCATCCCCGCGCCAAACGCCACCCTCTTGCGCCACATTCGTCCGCACATGGCGGGCAAATCCGAAGCCCCGGATCAGCGCATATTGCGCCGCCGCACAGCGGGCGTAGGCGTCCACATCGGCATCGGTGCGCGCGTCCTTCATCGACACCACGAAATCCACCAGATCGCCATCCAGCAGCACCGTCTTGATGCCCAGATAGGTCGGGTGAAAATCGCCCTGCCCCATCCCCTGCGAGGGCTGGTCCGCGCAGCCCGCCAGCCCCGCCAGGGCGGTCAGGCTGATTACGCAGAGGCCGCGACGCAGGCGCATCCGCTGTCACTCCGCCGCCAGCGGGGGGGCGTGCCGCGCGGCCTGCGCCAGCGACAGTTCCGCCATCAGGCCCGAGGCCCGCGCAATCGGGTTGGTCAGGTAGAAATCCTTCACCGCGTTGCGGAACTCGGCCCTGGCGGGGGGGCGCACCGCCAGCGGCGTCCAGCCGTTGTCGGGCACAAGGTCGATGCCCGCCAGATGCGGATGCGCGGCGATCAGCGCGCGGCGCAGGTCTGACAGGGTATCCCAGGGTTGGGTCTGGCCCAGGTCCGCCGACAGCGCCCGCAGGATCGCCCAGTTTTCCTTCGCCTCGCCCGGCGGGAAGCCAGCGCGGAGCGCCAGTTGCGGCCGCCCCTCGGTGTTGACGAATAGCCCGGTTTCCTCGGTATAGGCGGCGGCGGGCAGCACCACGTCGGCGCGATGCGCGCCGCGGTCGCCGTGGCTGCCCTGATAGATCACGAAGGCGCCCGGCGCAATTTCCACCTCGTCGGCGCCGAGGTTGTAGACCACCCCGGCCCCGTCCAGCGCGGCGCTCAGGCCGCCCTCGGTCACCGCGCCCACGTCCATCGCGCCGACGCGGGCGGCGGCGGTGTGCAGCACCAGCAGTTTCGCGTTCGACACCTCGCACAGCTTCATCGCCAGCGCCAGCACCGCCTCGCCGTCGGCCTCGTTGATCGCGCCCTGCCCGACGATGACGATGTTGCTCTTGGCCTTCATCGCGTCGGAATAGCTCGCCTCGGTCAGCGCCACCAGCGCGGCGCGGTCGGTGCCGTTGTGGTGGTAGTCATAGGTCAGGTCGACGGCCGCGCCGACCAGCCCGACCACCGCGCCATTGGTCCAGGCCTTGCGGATGCGGGCGTTCAGCACCGGCGCCTCGTCCCTCGGGTTGGTGCCGATCAACTGGATGCCCTTCGCGCCGTCGATATCCTCGATCCGCGCATTGCCGACATAGGCCGAGCGGTTGCCGATCGGCAGCTTGGCGCCATCGGTGCGGCACTCGACATGGCCGCCCAGCCCCTCGATCAGCCCCTTCAGCGCAAAGGCCGCCTCGACCGGGACCAGATCGCCGACCAGCCCGGCAACCCGCTTGCCCTTCATCGCCTTGGCTACCGCCGCCAAAGCCTCGCCCCAGCCCGCACGGCGCAGCTTGCCACCCTCGCGGATGTAGGGCGTATCGAGCCGCTGACGCCGCAGGCCGTCCCAGACGAAGCGGGTCTTGTCGCTGATCCATTCCTCATTCACGCCGTCGTTGTTGCGCGGGATGATCCGCATCACTTCGCGGCCCTTGGTATCGACGCGGATGTTGCTGCCCAGAGCGTCCATCACGTCGATGGTCTCGGTCTTGGTCAGCTCCCACGGCCGCGCGGTAAAGGCGTAGGGCTTGGAGGTCAGCGCGCCGACCGGGCAGAGGTCGATGATGTTGCCCTGCAGGTTCGAGTCAAGCGTCTGGTTCAGGTAGCTGGTGATCTCGGCATCTTCGCCGCGCCCGGTCTGGCCCATCTGGGTGATCCCGGCGACTTCCGAGGTGAAGCGCACGCAGCGGGTGCAGGAAATGCAGCGCGTCATCGCGGTGGCGACCAGCGGGCCGAGGTTCAGATCCTCGCTCGCCCGTTTCGGTTCGCGGTAACGGCTGAAATCGACGCCGTAGGCCATCGCCTGATCCTGCAGATCGCACTCGCCGCCCTGATCGCAGATCGGGCAGTCGAGCGGGTGGTTGATCAGCAGGAACTCCATCACGCCTTCACGGGCGTGGCGCACCATCGGGGTGTTGGTCTTGACCACCGGCGGCTCGCCGTTCGGGCCGGGGCGCAGGTCGCGCACCTGCATGGCGCAGCTTGCGGCGGGCTTCGGCGGGCCGCCGGCCACTTCCACCAGGCACATCCGGCAGTTGCCCGCGATGGTCAGCCGCTCGTGGTAGCAAAAGCGCGGGATCTCCACCCCAGCGACTTCCGCCGCCTGGATCAGCGTCATCGCGCCATCGACCTCGACCACGATGCCGTCGATGCTGATTTTCTTGAGGTCAGCCATGAGCCTGCTCCGCCGTCTTTGCGGCCCCGCGGCGGATCGTCCGCCCGGTCGCCGTGTTCCCTTGCGGCCCGCCGAAGGCAGGGCCGGTGATCCCGTCATCCGCCGGGCCGAAGCCGCGGCACCGCGCACGCCGCCCGGTCATTGCAAGCCCTCGCGCGCCAGCATCGGCACCACGCGGGCATCGAACAGATCGGCCCGCGCCAGCACGCATTTGCGCCGCACGCCGAACAGCTTGGCCTCGTTGCGCGCGGCGAAGCGGTCGAAGGCCCGTTTGACCCCGCGCCAGCCGGTGCCGTAATCGTCGCCCACGATCACGCCGTTCTCCGACAGCAGCGGGTAGAACTGGGTCAGATCGCGCAGCACGCTTTCAAACTCGTGGCCGCCGTCGATATGGATCAGATCGGCCTTCACGCCCTTGCGCGCAAAAACCACCGCGGCGGTTTCCGACGGCATCGGCACCGGCTCGATCACCGCGTCGAGCCCCTCGGCGCGGATGTTCTTGAGAAAGGTCTCGTAGAGCGTCGGATAGCCGTTGCGCAGGCGCAGATCGGCGCGCATCGCGTCGTTGGTCCAGTGCTCGGGCGAGCCGAGCCAGGTATCCACCGCATAGATCCGCGGCGTCAGCCCGATCGCCAGCGCGACCCGCGCCATGTGCACCACCGAGCGGCCCTTCCAGACGCCGATCTCGATGATCGTCGCGGGGCGGAACTCGCGGATCACCGCATCGAGTAGCGGATGGGTCGAGCCGCGCCAGCCCTGCAGATCGACCTCGCGCTCGATCGCGTCGGCTCCCGCATAAAGCGCGTCGAGATCGTCACCGAACAGCGTGACGCCGGGCACCGGCCCGCCGCCGCCCTGTTCCGTCGCACTGTCGATCCCCGGCACCATGCCCGTTTCCCGATCCCCTGCCGTCACGGCCTACTCCGCCGCCATCGCGCCCATGCGCCCGGTCTTGCGGGCCTTGATGCGGTCCTCGATCTCGCCGCGGAATTGCCGGATCAGACCCTGGATCGGCCAGGCTGCCGCGTCGCCCAGGGCGCAGATCGTGTGGCCTTCAACCTGCTTGGTCACCTGTTGCAGCATGTCGATCTCTTCCAGTTCCGCCTCGCCGCGCACCAGACGGTCCATCACGCGCATCATCCAGCCGGTGCCTTCGCGGCAGGGGGTGCACTGGCCGCAGGACTCGTGCTTGTAGAACTTCGACAGCCGCCAGATCGCCTTGATGATGTCGGTGGACTGGTCCATCACGATCACCGCCGCAGTGCCAAGGCCCGAGCGTTTCTCGCGCAGCCAGTCGAAATCCATGATCGCGTCGTCGCATTCCTCGGCGCGCAGCAGTTGCACCGACGAGCCGCCGGGGATCACCGCCTTGAGGTTCTTCCAGCCGCCGCGCACGCCGCCGCAATGCTTTTCCAGCAGTTCCTGCAGCGGGATCGACATCGCTTCCTCGACCACGCAGGGGTTGTTGACGTGGCCCGAGATCGCAAAGAGCTTGGTGCCCGCGTTGTTGGGCCGTCCGAAGCCCGCGAACCATTCCGGGCCGCGCCGCAGGATGGTGGGAACCACGGCGATCGACTCGACGTTGTTCACCGTGGTCGGGCAGCCGTAAAGCCCCGACGCGGCGGGGAACGGCGGCTTCATCCGCGGCATGCCCTTCTTGCCCTCCAGGCTTTCCAGCATCGCGGTTTCCTCGCCGCAGATGTAGGCGCCGGCGCCGTGGTGCAGGTAAAGGTCGAAATCCCAGCCCGAGCCGCTGGCGTTCTTGCCGATCAGCCCGGCGTCATAGGCTTCGTCGATCGCGCGTTGCAGCGCCTCGCGCTCGCGGATGTATTCGCCGCGGATGTAGATGTAGGCGGCATGGGCGCCCATCGCGAAACTGGCGATCAGCGCGCCTTCGACCAGCGTGTGCGGGTCGTGGCGCATGATCTCGCGGTCCTTGCAGGTGCCGGGTTCGGATTCGTCGGCGTTGATCGTCAGGTAGCAGGGCCGCCCGTCGGACTGCTTGGGCATGAACGACCATTTCAGCCCGGTCGGAAACCCCGCCCCGCCGCGGCCGCGCAACCCGCTGGCCTTGATCTGTTCCACCAGCGTGTCACGCCCGCGGGCGAGGATGTCCTTGGTGCCGTCCCAGGCGCCACGCTTGCGCGCGCCCGCCAGGGTGCGGTCGTGCATCCCGTAGATGTTGGTGAAGATGCGATCCTGATCGGTCAGCATGTCAGTTCCTCAATTTCCCTGGCGGCGGCGAAAGACACGCCAGGTCACGACCAGCGCCCAGACGAATGCGGCCAGCGCCGCGAAGTCGAGCAGGAAGGCATAACGGGCGTCGATGCCCAGCTTCCCGCCCAGATAGTTGCCCAGCACCCACAGGATGCCCGTCGCCGCGATCACGATCGCCGCCAGCCGGGCCTGGCTGGCAAGATGCGCGTCCTCGGCGGGGGTGGGTTTGCGGGCCATCGGTTCAGGCGACCCCGCCCTTGTCGGCGGCAAGCGCCCGCGCCTGCGCGACCCAGTCGTCGCGGGTGACGCGGCCCTTGAAGCCTTCGAGGTTGTCATCCATCCACGCCACCTCGGCCGCCGTCCAGCCCGCGATCTGGTCGAAGTGGTAGATGCCCAGGCTGTTGCACAGCACCGCGAGCTTGGGGCCAATGCCCTTGATCCGCGCCAGATCATCCGCGCCGCCTTCGCGCGCCGCCGTCAGCGCCACCGGGCGGGCGGCCTCGGCGGGCGCAGCAGCGGGCGTCGAGGCCGGAGCCGGAGCGACCTTGCCCAGCCAAGGCGCAGTCAGCACCATCTCGGTGCCGTCGATGCGTTTCAGCGTATCGCCCATCTCCACCGCCGCCTGCGCGCTGGCGTTGTAGCGCGCGCGGCCCGCCGCGTGGTCGGTCAGGCTGGTCAGCCCCGACCGCGGCTCGGCGGCATAGCGGCCGTTCTGCGGGCCGGGCACCGGCACGCGGCCCGCCGCCATCTCGGCCAGCAGCGCCTCGAACTTCGCCGCCGTCAGGTCTTCGTAGTAATCCTTGCCGATCTGGGCCATCGGCGCGTTCGCGCAGGCGCCCAGGCATTCGACCTCTTCCCACGAGAACTTGCCATCGGCCGACAGCATGTGCGGCCGCGCCGCGATCTTCGATTTGCAGACCGCGATCAGGTCTTCCGACCCGCAGAGCATGCACGACAGCGTGCCGCAGACCTGCACATGCGCGACCGAGCCGACCGGTTCAAGCTGGAACATGAAGTAGAAGGTCGCCACCTCCAACGCGCGGATATAGGCCATGCCGAGCCGGTCGGCGACATGCTCGATCGCCGGGCGGCTGAGCCAGCCTTCCTGCTCCTGCGCCCGCCACAACAGCGGGATGATCGCCGAGGCCTGTCGGCCGGGCGGATATTTCGTGATCTGCGTTTCCGCCCAGGCCTGATTGGCGGGGCTGAAGGCGAAGGCTTCGGGCTGGTGGGGGGCGAGGCGACGTAGCATCAGGAAGCTGCTCCGGTCTGGGAAAGGGCGGCAAGGGCGACCGCGCAGACCAGCGCGGCCGCGATCCCGGCGGTCAGGTGTTTTGACGTGGCGTGACCCTGCCGGGCATAGATCCAGGCATCGGCGAAGGCCATGAAGGCGAAGACGGCGAACAGGAAGGCGATCACCTTCAGGTCGCGGTAAAGCGTGGCGCCAGCCGCCAGCGCGGTGAAGGCGACGTAGCGGTCGGCCATCACCTTGGGCAGATCGGCCAGCCGGTGGGTGGTCTGCGCCAGCCCCTTGACCGGATCGCGCAGGAACAGCACGGCCAGCATCCCGGTGATCAGGATGCCACCCGCCGACAAGGCGATGGCAAGGGGGGCGAGCGGGATCACTGGCACGATCCCGAAGTGCGCGCAGCGGTCATTTGCAAAGCTCCGGCACGAGGGTCAGGTTCATGTTGGCGCCGGTCAGAAGCTTGCCCTGTTCCTTCAGCCGCTGCGAGGCCGCAGCCGCCTTTTCCGGCCCGAGGCCGGAAGCCGCGATGATGTTCTGGGCATTGTCCGGCGACACCACGCAGCCCGCCGCCTTGACCGCCGCCATAAAGGCCGCAATCTCTTCCGGCCGCGGCCCGCCCTCGGCAAGCGCCGAAAGCGCCGCGAGGATCAGGCCCGCCGCGAGAAGCGCGCTGCGCAAGGTCACCGGTCGATCTCCCCGAACACCACGTCGAGCGAGCCGATGATCGCCGACACGTCGGCCAGCAGGTGGCCCGAGGCGATGAAGTCCATCGCCTGCAGGTGCAGGAACCCCGGCGCGCGGATCTTGGCGCGGTAGGGTTTGTTGCTGCCGTCAGCGACCAGATAGACGCCGAACTCGCCCTTGGGCGCCTCGATCGGGCAGTAAACCTCGCCCGCCGGAACGTGGAAGCCTTCGGTGTAAAGCTTGAAGTGGTGGATCAGCGCCTCCATCGAGGTTTTCATCTCGGCCCGCTTCGGCGGCGTCAGCTTGCCGCGCGCCAGCACGTCGCCGGGTTCGGCGCGCAGCTTGGCCAGCGCCTGCCGCACGATGTGCGTCGACTCGCGCATCTCGGCCATGCGGCACAGATAGCGATCGTAACAGTCGCCGTTCTTGCCGATCGGAATCTTGAACTCGAACTCGTCGTAGCACTCATAGGGCTGGCTGCGGCGCAAATCCCAGGCGAGGCCCGAACCGCGTACCATCACGCCCGAAAAGCCCCAAAGCTGGATGTCTTCTTCCGTCACCACGCCGATATCGACGTTGCGCTGCTTGAAGATGCGGTTCTCGGTCAGCAACCCGTCGATATCGTCGAGCACGCGCGGGAATTCGATCGCCCACTGGTCGATATCCTCGATCAGTTTCGGCGTCAGATCCTGATGCACGCCGCCGGGGCGGAAATAGGCGGCGTGCAGCCGCGCCCCCGAGGCGCGTTCGTAGAACACCATCAGCTTTTCGCGCTCTTCAAAACCCCAGAGCGGCGGCGTCAGCGCGCCCACGTCCATCGCCTGCGTGGTGACGTTCAGCAGGTGGTTCAGGACGCGGCCGATTTCCGAGTAGAGCACACGGATCAGCGACGCGCGGCGCGGCACCACGACCCCGGTCAGCTTCTCGATCGCCAGACACCAGGCATGTTCCTGATTCATCGGCGCCACATAGTCCAGCCGGTCGAAATACGGCAGGTTCTGCAGGTAAGTGCGCGATTCCATCAGCTTTTCGGTGCCGCGGTGCAACAGCCCGATATGCGGGTCGCAGCGTTCCACAATCTCGCCGTCCAACTCCAGCACCAGACGCAAAACACCATGCGCGGCAGGGTGTTGCGGGCCGAAGTTGATGTTGAAGTTGCGGATGCGTTGCTCGCCGGTCACGGCATCGTCGAACTTGCCGTC
>NZ_CBAICG010000011.1:0-111308 GCF_964715405.1 Solirhodobacter sp.
TCCGCTTCAAGGCCAGCTCCGCCGCCGCAACGCAGAAAAAGAAGGGGGGCACACATGCCTTGACCCAAACCTGACGCCTGGAACATAACCACCAAGGTGGGTCAGTTCTCGATGGAAAACCCGGGTCAGTTTTGCGTGAAAATTAACAGCCCAGTGTCTACCGTTCCACCACGCGGGCGCCCGGCGCGACCTTAGCGGCAGGCGGGGGCTGGTGCTAGAAGCTCTGGCCCAGCGGCTTGATCAGCATGCCGCGCTCGGGCAGCCAGGGGTTCAGCGCCAGCGCCGCGCGCAGAACGGCCTGCGCCTCGTCCACCCGGCCAAGGCCCATCAGCGTCAGCGCCTTGCCCGACAGCGCGCCGATGTGGTTGGGCTGCATCGCCAGCACCCGGTTCACATCGTCCAGCGCGCCCTGATAGTCGGCGGACAGGAACTCGACGAAGGCGCGCTGGTTGTAGCCCTCGGGGAAATCGGGGCAGTACTGCACAAGCTGATCAAAGGCCGCCAGGGCGGAGTCGAGGTCTTCGTCCTGCCGCTCGGCCATGCCACGGTCGAGCAGGTCCTGCGCCTTCGGATCGGGCGCCCCGGTCAGCAGCAGCCACATGCGGTTCATCGCATCCGCGGCCGCCTCGGGTGTCGGGGCGCGCTGCATCTGGGCGATCAGCGCCGCCCGCTCGGCCGCAAGGTCGGGCGCCCTGGGGCAGGTCTGGGCCGCTGCGGGTGCGGCGGCAAGCATCAGGAGGATCAGGGCGCGCATCCCCCAAAGGATGGGCCGCGCGCCGCGGAAATCAAGCGCCTAGAGCGGGCCTTCCTTCACCGCCTCCATCGCGACATAGGTCGAGGTGGAGGCGACGTGTGGCAGCGCCGACAGCCGTTCGGCCAGGACGCGGCGGTAATCGTGGATGTCGGTGGTGCGCACCTTCAAGAGATAGTCGAACCCGCCCGCGATCATGTGGCATTGCTCGATCTCGGGCACCTGTCCCACCGCGCGGTTGAACGCCTGCAAGGCCGCCTCGCGGGTATCCGACAGCCGCACCTCGACGAAGGCGACATGCGCCAGCCCCATGCGGATCGGGTCCAGCGCGGCGCGGTAGCCGGTGATCACGCCGGTCTCCTCCAGCCGTTTCACCCGCGCTTGCGTCGGCGATTTCGACAGGCCGATGCGGCGGGCAAGTTCCGTCACGCTGATCCGCCCGTCGGTGGCCAGCACCCGCAGGATCGCCTGATCGAAGCTGTCAAGGTCAGCTGAGGCTTTGTGGATGGTCATGCGCCCTCATTGCGGGTCATTCGGCCTGCCTGAGGATCATCTTCGGGAATTCGGCCCGCGTCCAGCCCGCTATGATGGGCAAAACGGGGAGAATCGCCTTGGATGCTGCACTGACCGACCTCTTGGCCCGGATCGAGGCCGACACGCTGGCCCCCGAGGGCGCCGTGCTGGCCCGCCTGATCGCCGAGGCGGGGCTCGACGCCGCCACCCGCGCCCGGATTTCCGCCGCGGGGGCCGATCTGGTCCGCCGCATCCGTGCCAGCGTGAAGCCGGGGCTGATGGAGGTGTTCCTCGCCGAATACGGGCTGTCGACCGAGGAGGGGATCGCGCTGATGTGCCTGGCCGAGGCGCTGTTGCGCGTGCCCGACGCCGAAACGATGGACGCGCTGATCGAGGACAAGATCGCTCCCAGTGACTGGGGCCGCCACCTCGGCCGCTCGGCCTCCAGCTTGGTGAACGCCTCGACCTGGGCCCTGATGCTGACCGGCAAGGTGCTGGAGGACCGCGCGCCGGGCATCGTGGGGCACCTGCGCAATGCCGTCAAACGGCTGGGCGAGCCGGTGATCCGCACCGCCGTGGCCCGCGCGATGAAGGAGATGGGGCGCCAGTTCGTGCTGGGCGAAACCATCGACGCGGCGATGGACCGCGCTAAAACGCTGGAGGCGAAGGGCTATACCTACAGCTACGACATGCTGGGCGAGGCGGCGCGGACGGAAAATGACGCGCGGCGTTATCACCTGGCCTATTCCAGGGCGATCGGGGCGATTGCCGGGGCCTGCAAGAGCCGCGACATCCGCGAGAACCCCGGCATCTCGGTGAAGCTCTCGGCGTTGCATCCGCGTTATGAGGTGGCCAAGCGCGACCGGGTGATGGAGGAACTGGTGCCCCGCGTCCGCGCGCTGGCGGGTCTGGCCAAGGCGGCGGGCCTTGGCTTCAACATCGACGCGGAAGAGGCCGACCGGCTGACCCTGTCGTTGCAGGTGATCGAGGCGGTGCTGGCCGATCCGGCGCTGAAGGGCTGGGACGGGTTCGGGGTGGTGGTGCAGGCCTATGGCCGCCGCGCCGGGCCGGTGCTCGACTGGCTGCACGCGCTGGCCGAACGGTTGGACCGCCGGATCATGGTGCGGCTGGTGAAGGGCGCCTACTGGGACGCCGAGGTGAAGCGGGCGCAGGTGCTGGGCCTGACCTCGTTCCCGGTCTTCACGCGCAAGCAGGCGACCGACGTCAGCTACATCGCCAACGCGAAGAAGCTGCTGGGGATGACCGGGCGCATCTACCCGCAGTTCGCCACCCACAACGCGCATACGGTGGCCGCGATCCTCGACATGGGCCACGACAAGACCGCGTTCGAGTTCCAGCGCCTGCACGGCATGGGCGAGCGGCTGCACGACATCGTGCACACCGATCAGGGCACGCGCTGCCGCATCTACGCCCCGGTGGGGGCGCATCGCGACCTGCTGGCCTATCTGGTGCGCCGGTTGCTGGAAAACGGCGCGAACTCCAGCTTCGTCAACCAGATCGTCGATGCGGAGGTGCCGCCCGAGGCGGTGGCCGCCGACCCCTTCGCCGCCATCGAGGCGGTGCTGCCGCAGCCCGCCAACCCGGCGATCCGGCGCGGCCCGGACCTGTTCGCCCCGCGCGGCAACTCGCGCGGGCATGACCTGACCGAGGTCGGCGACCTTGCGGCCATCGAGGCCGCGCGGACGCCCTGCCGGCACGAGACGTTCCATGCCGCACCGATGGTCGCGGAGGCCGTGGCGGACGGCGCGGCGCTTCCGGTGACGAACCCGGCGCGGCCAGAGGACCGGGTGGGGATGGTGACGCCCGCTGTCGCGGCGGACGTCGAGGTGGCGCTGACCTCGGCCCGCGTCTGGCAGGCCACCCCGGCCGAGCGGGCGGCGGTCTTGCGCAAGGCCGCCGACCTCTACGAGGCGGAGTTCGGCCCGGTGTTCGCGCTGCTCGCCCGCGAGGCGGGCAAGACGCAGGCCGACGCGGTGGGCGAACTGCGCGAGGCCGCCGATTTCCTGCGCTACTACGCCGAGGGCGCGGAAAAGCTCACGGCCGCCTCGCGCGGCATTTTCGCCTGCATCAGCCCGTGGAACTTTCCGTTGGCGATCTTCACCGGGCAGGTGGCGGCTGCGCTGGCGGCGGGCAACGCGGTGATCGCCAAGCCCGCCGAACAGACCCCGCTGATCGCCGCGCTGGCGGTGCGCCTGCTACATCAGGCCGGGGTTCCTCTGGCCACGCTGCAATTCCTGCCGGGCGATGGCGCCACCGTCGGCGCGGCGCTGACCGCCGATCCGCGCATCGCGGGTGTGGCCTTCACCGGATCGACCGAAACCGCGCAGGCGATCCGCCGGGCGATGGCCACCACCGGCAACCCGACCGCGCCGCTGATCGCCGAAACCGGCGGGCTGAATGCGATGATGGTCGACTCGACCGCCCTGCCCGAACAGGCAGTGCGGGATGTTCTGGCCAGCGCGTTCCAGTCGGCCGGGCAACGCTGTTCCGCCCTGCGCTGCCTTTACCTGCAGGAGGACGTCGCCCATACCGTGCAGGAGATGCTGTTCGGCGCGATGGACGAACTGACGCTGGGCGATCCCTGGGATCTGGCGACCGACGTCGGCCCGGTGATCGACGCCGAGGCGAAGGGCCAGATCGCCGCCTACATCGCGCAGGCCCGCGCCGAGGGCCGCGTGCTGAAGGAACTGCCGCGCCCCGCCACGGGGCATTTCATCGCCCCGACCGTGATCCGGGTGGACGGCATCGCGCAGATGGAGCGGGAAATCTTCGGCCCCGTGCTGCACATCGCCACCTTCAAGGCGTCCGGGATCGACCGGGTGATCGACGCGGTGAACGCCACCGGCTACGGCCTCACCTTCGGGCTGCACACCCGCATCGACGACCGTGTGCAACAGGTGGTGGACCGGCTGCACGTCGGCAACACCTACGTCAACCGCAACCAGATCGGCGCCGTGGTCGGCAGCCAGCCTTTCGGCGGCGAGGGGCTTTCCGGCACCGGGCCGAAGGCGGGCGGGCCGGAGTATCTGAGCCGCTTCACCGCCGCCCCCTGCCCGACCGGTGGCCGTTGGGAGCGCGCGGCCGACCCGATGCGGGTGCAGGCGGCGCTGACCGCCGCGCGGGTGCCGCAGGGCACGGTGCGGGTCGCCGACCTGCCGGGGCCGACCGGCGAGTCGAACCGGCTGTCGCTTTACGCCCGCGCGGCGGTCCTTTGCCTTGGTCCGGGGGCCGAGGCGGCGGCGCGGCAGGTGGCGGGGGTGCAGGCGGCGGGCGGCATCGCGGTGGCGGCCGAGGGCGCGCTGCCGCCCGCGGCGCTGACCACGCTCACCGGGTTTTCGCTGGCGCTCTGGTGGGGGGGCGCGACCGAGGCGCGGGCCTGTGCGCAGGCGCTGGCGCAGCGGCCCGGCCCGATCCTGCCGCTGGTGACCGAGGCGCCCGATGCGGGCCGTGTGCTGCTGGAACGCCACGTCTGCATCGACACCACCGCCTCGGGCGGCAACGCGCAACTGCTGGCCGAGGTCGCCGCCGCGTGACGCAACGGACCGGATCGGAACCCCTTCGCCCAGGTTCCCGATCCGCGACCACACCCCCTCGGGCCGCACACCCTTCGTCACGGTCGCGCTGATCGTGGCGACCACGCGGGTGTTTCTCGCCACCCTGCCCCACTTCGGCAGCGCGGCCGACCTGCACCGCTTCGACGCCGACTGGGCGCTGATCCCCGCCCGCGTCACCACCGGCAACGGGGGAGGGACCGTTTTCACCTTGATGTTGCTGCACGCAAGCCTCTTGCACCTGGTCGGCAACATGCTGTTTTTGTGGACCTTCGGCGACACCATCGAGAATGCCTTCGGGCCTTTCGGCTTTCTCGCCGTCTCCCTGCTTTGCGGCCTCGCCGCCGCCGCGCAGGCCGCGGGCGATCCCGGCTCGACCCTGCCGATGGTCGGCGCCTCGGGCGCGATCGCCGGGGTGATGGGCGCCTGCCTGCTGCTGTTCCCCCGCCACCCCCGTGACGCAGCGTTTCGCTGACGCGCACGTCAGGCAGGCTTGCGCGACGCCGGGCGGGCGGCCATCACTTTGCGACATGAACCAGATTCCCGATACCATGACCGATGCCCTGTTGACGATCCGCGAGATGTGCGAGGCCTTCCTGGTGACCCCGCGCACGCTGCGATTCTACGAGTCCAAGGAACTGCTGGCGCCGTTGCGCGTCGGCCAGAAACGCATTTACACCCGGCGCGACCGCGCCCGGTTGTCGCTGATCCTGCGCGGCAAGCGGTTCGGGTTCAGCCTCGAAGACATCCGCCAACTGCTGGACCTTTACGCCCGCGACAGCAGCAACGAGGCGCAGATGCGCCGCGCCGCCGAAATCGCCCGGGGCCGCCTGGCCCTGATGGAGCAGCAGCGCGCCGAACTTGACGAAGCGATCGCCGACCTGAAAGCGGAACTTGCCTGGGGCGACGATCAGCTCGCCCGGCTTCAGACCAAACCCGCCGCCGTATAGCCAAGGAGACGACCCGATGCCCGCCTACGCCGCCCCGACCAAGGACATCCAGTTCCTGCTGCACGACGTGCTGAAGATCAGCGAAAGCGACGTGCCCGGCTTTGCCGACCTCGACCGCGACACCACCAGCGCGATCCTTGAAGAGGCAGGCAAGCTCGCCTCGGAAGTGCTGGCGCCGCTGAACGCGGTGGGCGACCGCGAAGGCTGCCGACTGGAAAACGGTGTGGTCTACACCCCCACCGGCTTCAAGGCCGCCTTCGACGCGATGAAGGACGGCGGCTGGAACGGCCTCGACCTGCCCGAGGAATTCGGCGGCGCGGGCCTGCCCTACCTGATGGGCACCGTGGTGGGCGAGATGTTCGTGTCGTCCAACATGGCGTTCAACATGTACCAGGGCCTGACCCACGGCGCGATCGGCGCGATCCTCGCCCACGGTTCGGACGCGCAGAAGGCGACCTACCTGCCGAAGATGGTCAGCCTCGACTGGACCGGCACGATGAACCTGACGGAACCCCATTGCGGCACCGATCTGGGCTTGTTGCGGACAAAGGCGGACCCGCAGGCGGATGGCAGCTACCGCATCACTGGCCAGAAGATTTTCATCTCGGCCGGCGAGCATGACATGGCCGAGAACATCATCCATCTGGTGCTGGCCAAGGCGCCGGGCGGCGGCGAGGGCACGAAGGGCATCAGCCTGTTCATCGTGCCGAAGTTCCTCGTGAATGCCGACGGGTCGCTCGGTGCGCGCAACGCGGTCGCGGCGGGCAAGCTCGAAGAAAAGATGGGCATCCACGGCAACGCCACCTGCGTGATGAACTACGATGGCGCGACCGGTTTCCTGATCGGCGAGGTGCACAAGGGCATGCGCGCGATGTTCACCATGATGAACGAGGCCCGCATTGGCGTCGGCCTGCAAGGCTACGCGGTGGCCGAAGCCGCCTATCAGTCGGCGGTGGCCTATGCCAGGGACCGCCTGCAGGGCCGCGCCGTGACCGGCACCCAGAACCCGACCGGACCGGCCGATCCGCTGATCGTGCACCCCGACATCCGCCGCAGCCTGATGGACCAGAAAAGCTTCGTCGAGGGGGCCCGCGCGCTGACCTACTGGGGCGCCGAACTGATCGACCGCGCCCACCGCACCGGCGACGCCAGGGCGGAGGGGATGATCTCGCTGCTGACCCCGGTCATCAAGGGCTTCCAGACCGACAAGGGCTTCGACATGGCGGTGCAGGCGCAGCAGATCTTCGGCGGACATGGCTATATCGAGGACTCGGGCATGTCGCAATTCGCTCGCGACGCCCGCATCGCGATGATCTACGAGGGCGCCAACGGCATCCAGGCGCTCGACCTTGTCGGCCGCAAGCTGGCGCAGGACGGCGGCAAGCACGTGATGGCCTTCTTCGACATGGTGAAGGGCTTCATCAAGGACAACGCCGACCACGAGGGGCTGCAACAGGGCTTCCTCGAGCCGCTGAAGAAAGCCTCCAAAGACCTGCAGGCGGCAGCGATGTTCTTCATGCAGAACGGTATGAAGACCCCCAACGCGGCGCTGGCGGGCTCCACCGACTTCCTGCACCTGTTCGGCCATACCTGCCTCGGGCTGATGTGGGCGAAGATGGCAAAGGCCTCGTTCGACGCGCTCGCGGCGGGCACCGCCGACGAAGCGTTCCACCACACCAAGATCGCCACCGGGCGCTATTACATGGCGCGGCAACTGCCCGCCACCGGGATGCACCTCGCCCGGATCGAAAGCGGCGCCGAACCGGTGATGGCGCTCGACGCCGGGGCATTCTAGGCTCGGGCTGCACCCGGGGAGGACGAGATGCCCAAACGCCTGCGCTACACCCGCCGTTTTCCGGTCTCGCTGACCGAGGATGCCTACCGCCGACTGCGCATCTTCGCCGCCGAAAGCAGCATCAGCCAGGACGAAGCCCTCGTCTTCCTGTTCGAGAACTTCGGCAGCGTGACCAACGCCGACACCCTCGGTCACCGCCTGCGCCTGTTCAAGGCCGAGCTTGAGGAGCGTCAACGGTGAGCGCGCGCCGGGCCCCGCCCGAAGATGAGTATTTGTGCCAAGAAGAATTGGCAGGGGTACGCCCCGGCCCACGGAAGGCCATGCCTCCACGCGAGAGCTTCGCACGCGGCCGGGGCGGCTTCTCCTTGGGCGGTCATCGGCTCTCCAGCCTGTACCGCGCCTTGAGGCTAGCGCGATTAACCCTAATAAGGCGTTACCGCGCCCATTCTTCTTGGGGGAAATACTCCACGGGGGTGCGGGGGTGTGAAACCCCCGCCTGCCCGACCGGACACAGGAGCACCATCCGATGACAGCGAAACTCTACTGCTTTGGCGAAAGTGGCAACGCCTACAAGGCCGCGCTGACGCTGGCCCTCGCCGATATGGAGTGGGAGCCGGTCTACGTCGATTTCTTCCACGGCGAAACCCGCACCCCTGCCTTCCGCGCGATGAACGAGATGGGCGAGGTGCCGGTGCTGACTGACGGCGACGTCACGCTCAGCCAGTCGGGCGTGATTCAGGACTATGTCAGCTCGAAGACCGGCAAGCTGGGCGGCCGGTCCGCGGCCGAACGGCGCGACATCCTGCGCTGGGTGTTCTGGGACAATCACAAGATGTCGTCGCAGGTCGGCACGCTGCGGTTCCTGATGAACTTCCTGCCCGAGGACAAGCGGCCGCTGCCGGTCATCGAGTGGCTGCAGGGCCGCGTGAAGGCCGCCTATGCCACGCTTGACCGCCATCTGGAGGATCGCAGCTGGATCGTCGGAAACCATGTCACCATCGCCGACCTCGCCTGCTGCGGCTACCTCTATTACCCCGAGCCCTTCGGCTTCGACCGCACCGAATGGACCGCCATCGACGCCTGGCTTGACCGCATCGCGGCGCAGCCGGGCTGGAAACACCCCTATGACTTGATGCCCGGCAAACCGTCCGACCGGGCCTGAGGAGGACGCCATGACCGACGCCTACATCTACGACACCGTCCGCACCCCGCGCGGGCGCGGCCGCCCCGACGGCAGCCTGCACGAGGTCACCTCGGTCGCGCTGTCGGCGCGGGTGCTGAACGCGGTCAAGGCGCGCAACGGGCTGGAAGGCCATGCCGTCGAGGATGTGATCTGGGGCAATGTCACGCAAGTGGGCGAGCAGGGCGGCTGTCTTGCCCGCTCGGCCGTGCTGCTGTCCGACCTGGATGAATCCATTCCCGGCCTAGCGATCAACCGGTTCTGCGCCTCGGGTATGGAGGCGGTGAACCTGGCCGCCAATCAGGTGCGGGGCGGCGCCGGGCAAGCCTATATCGCGGGCGGGGTCGAGATGATGGGCCGGGTCGCGATGGGCTCGGACGGGGCCGCCATCGCGGTGGACCCCTCGCTGGCGATGAAGACCTATTTCGTGCCGCAGGGCATTTCGGCCGACATCATCGCAACCGAATACGGCTTCAGCCGCGATGACGTGGACGCGCTGGCGGTGGAAAGCCAGCGCCGTGCCGCCGTTGCCTGGTCCGAGCGCCGGTTCGCCAAATCGGTGATGACGGTGCGCGATCAGAACGGCCTCGCGATCCTCGACCGCGATGAATTCATGCGCCCCGGCACCGACATGCAGTCGCTTGGCGCGCTGAAGCCCAGCTTCAAGGAGATCGGCGAGGGGATGCCCGGCTTCGACAATGTGGCGCGGCTGCGCTATCCGCATCTGGCGGCGATCAACCACGTTCACCACGCGGGCAACTCGTCGGGCATCGTCGATGGCGCGGCCGCCGTGCTGATCGGCAACGCCGAGTTCGGCAAGGCGCACGGGCTGAAGCCGCGCGCCCGCATCCGGGCGACCGCGAAGATCGGCACCGACCCCACCATCATGCTGACCGGCCCGGTGCCGGTGACCGAGAAGATCCTGCGCGAGGCGGGCATGTCGATCTCCGACATCGACCTCTTCGAGGTCAACGAGGCCTTTGCCGCCGTCGTGCTGCGCTTCATGCAGGCCTTCGGCGCCGATCCGGCCCGCGTCAACGTCAACGGCGGCGCCATCGCGATGGGCCACCCGCTGGGCGCGACCGGCGCGATCATCATCGGCACCCTGCTCGACGAGCTGGAGCGCACCGGCCAGGGAGTCGGCCTTGCCACGCTTTGCATCGCGTCCGGCATGGGCGCCGCGACCATCATCGAACGCGTCTGAACCGCGGGCGCAGGAGGATAGACCAATGACCGATTTCACCTATGACGTGGATGCCGAGGGCGTCGCCGTGATCACCTGGGACGTGCCGGGCAAGTCGATGAACGTGATGTCGCTCGACGGGCTTGCCGAGCTTGACGTGCTGATCGGCGTGGCGCTTGGCGACGCGGCCGTGAAGGGCATCGTCATCACCAGCGGCAAGAAGGACTTTGCCGGGGGGATGGACCTCAACGTCATCGCCAAGATGAAAGAAGCTGCGGGCAGCGACCCGGCGAAGGGGCTGTTCGAGGGCACGATGCGCATTCACGCGCTTCTGCGCAAGATCGAGCGGGCGGGGATGGACCCCAAGACGCTGAAGGGCGGCAAGCCGATCGCCGCCGCGCTGCCCGGCACCGCCGTGGGCATCGGGCTGGAACTGCCGCTGGCGACCCACCGCATCTTTGCCGCCGACAACCCGAAGGCCAAGATCGGCCTGCCCGAGATTCTGGTCGGCATCTTCCCCGGCGCGGGCGGCACCACCCGGCTGATCCGCAAGATGGGCGCCATCGCGGCGGCGCCGCTGTTGCTGGAAGGCAAGCTGAACGACCCGAGGGGCGCCAAGGCGCTGGGCCTGATCGACGAAGTGGTGGCCGATCCGGTCGCCGCCGCCAAGGCCTGGGTGCTGGCCGCCAAGGACGCCGATCTGGTGAAACCCTGGGACCAGAAGGGCTACAAGATGCCGGGCGGCACGCCCTACCACCCGGCCGGCTTCATGACCTTCGTCGGTGCCAACGCGATGGTGATGGGCCGCACGATGGGGGTTTATCCTGCCGCAAGGGCGCTGATGTCGGCGGTTTACGAAGGCGCGCTGGTGCCCTTCGACACCGCGCTGAAGATCGAGGCGCGCTGGTTCACCAACGTCCTTCTCAACCCCTCGTCCACCGCGATGATCCGATCCTTGTTCCTGAGCAAGGAGGCGCTGGAGAAAGGCGCGGTGCGCCCGCAGGGCGTGGCCGACCAGAGCGTGAAGAAGGTCGGCGTGCTGGGCGCGGGCATGATGGGGGCGGGCATCGCCTATGTCTCGGCGCTGGCGGGAATCGAGGTCGTGCTGATCGACGCCGTGCAGGCCGCCGCCGACAAGGGCAAGGCGCATTCCGCCGACCTGCTGGACAAGGGCATCGCCCGCAGGAAGGTGACGGCCGAGAAGAAGGCCGAGGTGCTGGCCCGCATCACCGCCACCACCGATTACGCCGCGCTGTCGGGCTGCGATCTGATCGTGGAAGCGGTGTTCGAAGACCCCAAGGTGAAGGCCGAGGTGACCGCGAAGGTCGAGGCCGTGGTGACCGGCGATTGCATCTTCGCCACCAACACCTCGACCCTGCCGATCAGCGATCTGGCGAAGGTCTCCAAACGCCCGGCGCAGTTCATCGGCATCCACTTCTTCAGCCCGGTCGACAGGATGGCGCTGGTCGAGATCATCCGCGGCCACGCCACCGGCGACCGCGCGGTGGCCAAGGCGCTCGACTTCGTGCGGCAAATCCGCAAGACGCCCATCGTGGTGAATGATGCGCGCTTCTTTTATGCCAACCGCTGCATCATCCCCTACATCAACGAGGGGATGCGGATGGTCGCCGAAGGTGTCGACCCGATCCTGATCGAGAATGCCGCCAAGATGGTGGGGATGCCGCTGGGGCCGCTGCAACTGGTCGATGAAACCTCGATCGACCTGGGCGTGAAGATCGCCAAGGCCACCAAGGCGGCGATGGGCGCGGCCTATCCTGATGAAGAGGTCGATGCCGTGCTGTTCTGGATGTACGATCAGGGCCGCATGGGGCGGAAGTCGAAATCCGGCTTTTACGCCTATGACGAGGCGGGCAAGCGCGAGGGGTTGTGGTCCGGTCTTGCGCCGCAGTTCCCGCTCGCCAAGGCGCAACCCGGGGTGACCGAGGTGCAGCACCGCCTGCTGTTCGCGCAGGTGCTGGAGGCGGTGCGGGCGCTGGAGGCGGGCGTGCTGATGGACATCCGCGAGGGGGATGTCGGCGCGATCCTTGGCTGGGGCTTCGCGCCCTGGTCGGGCGGGCCGTTCTCGTGGCTCGACATCCTCGGCGCGGGCCGGGCGGTGGAGATCTGCCACCACCTGACCGAAACCTACGGCTCGCGCTTTGCCGTGCCGCGGCTGCTGGTCGAGATGGCCGAAAAGGGCGAGACGTTCTATGGCCGGTTTGGCGGGCAGGCCAAGGCGGCGTGACTGTGGCGGGCGGGGGAAACCCCGCCCTACCCCGCCGGATCGTCGAACCGGTAGCCGAAGCGCGCCGCATCCTCGGCGCAAAGCTCGCCGATCAGGGCGGCGGTGGCATCGGTGTAGAACGGCCGCCAGTCACGCGGCCGGGCCGAGGCATTGGCCCGCGCGACGGGCCCGAGGCGAAAGCCCAGATGCGCCTCGAACGGGGCGAGGTCGCCCTCCAGATGCTCCAGCCGGGCGAACAGATCGCACCGCTCTGCCCCGTCGCGGCCCCGCACATAGGCGCCATAGGGCCAGGCCGCCAGCGACGCCCGCGTCTGCGCGTGATCGAGGAAATCGGCGAACCCGAGCAGTTTGGCCAGCCCCACCGCCGGATGCGCGAAATTCTGGGCGCGCAGCCAGTGGTAATAGCTCACCACCCGGTCCCACGGGTTGCGCACGAGGGTCAGCACGAACAATCCCGGCAACTCCTCCGCCGTCACCAACCCGTCCAGGTCGGCCAGCGTCGAATGCTTCCAGAGCCGCCCCGCCGTCCTGACCCCCTTCAGCCGCCCCGCCCGCGCCCGCGCCTTTGGCGTGTCGCCCACCAGGATATCATCCTTGAGCACCCGCGCCTCCAGCGCGAGGCTCAGCGCGGTGCCCCCGGTCTTGGGGATATGGATGAACAGATAGCGGCGGCCGCGCGACAGGATCATGCGGGCAGTCTGGCCCGATCTTTCGCCGGGGTAAAGCGTGAGCGCAGCGCGATGATCGACCCCGCCGCGATGATCGCCGCCATCCCCAGCAGCGCCGACGCTCCGAAGGTCTGCCCCCAGAGCACATGGCCCCAGATCGCCGAGGCGATCAGCAGAAGATACTCGAACACCGCGACCTGACTCGCCTCCGCGGCCTGATAGGCACGCACCATCAGGCCGACGCCGATCAGCGACCCCGCCGCCTGCATCACGGCGATTTCCAGAAACAGCGGATCAAGCGGGGTCCAGCCGCGCAGGATGAAGCCGTCCGCGCCCGTGGGCACGAGATGCGGAACCAGTGCCGCCAGACCGAGCCCCGCCGCACCCCAAATGCCGAGCCCGACAAAGAAGCCCAGCGTCAGCGTCGCCGCGCTCTCGCCGCCGCACCACTGGCGCGTGGCGATGTTCGACATGGCGTAAAGCACGGCCGCCCCGATCGGCGCCAGCGCCACCAGCCGCACCGCCCCGGCGCCGGGGTCCAGCATCAGCACGATGCCGCCAAAGCCCAGCAGGACCGCGAACAGCCGCCAGGGCCCAAACCGCTGCCCGAAGGCGACGCGCGAGATCAGCAGCACGAAGATCGGCGCGGTGAACAGCGCCGCCGCCACCTCGGCGACCGAGAGGAAGGCGAGGCAGCCAAAGTAGATCACCATCGCGGTCGACATCACGGCGCTGCGCGCGATCACCCCACCCCACCGGCGCGGCCGCAGCCGCATCCCCAACACCGGCGCGGCCACCAGCATCATCGGCAGCGCCAGCGCGCTGCGCAGGGCGTGGAACTGCCACAAGCCATGATCCGCGGCGATCAGGCGCACGAAATTGTCGGTAAAACCGATGATCACA
Source organism: Solirhodobacter sp. (assembly GCF_964715405.1). Taxonomy (NCBI): domain Bacteria; kingdom Pseudomonadati; phylum Pseudomonadota; class Alphaproteobacteria; order Rhodobacterales; family Paracoccaceae; genus Solirhodobacter; species Solirhodobacter sp. The sequence goes on from NZ_CBAICG010000011.1 coordinate 13,761, forward strand.
GCCGCGACCGCCATGAATCCGGCGGCCACCAGCGGGCGGTTCGGCAGATGCGGTCCGGGGGCGGTCACGGGGCGGTTCCTCTTTCCATCCCCCGCTCTGCCCCGGCGCCGGGGCAATTGCCTGCCCGGCAGCGACATCGCAGGCCAGGAACAGGTCGCCGCCGGGCCGCACCGGCGGCTTTCAATTGTGACCCTCCGCCCACTGGTCTAGTATCGCCGCAAGATTGGCGAGAAGAGCAGGGCCAAGGCCGCGAATGACGGCGCTGAAGAAGTACCAGAGGCTGGAATGCCAGGGTCTGTGGCGCGAAACGCCCGAGGCCCAGCGACGTGATGTGATCGTCTCGTTCCGCGAGGCGTCGCTGATCATTTCGGATGGCCGCAGCGAGACCGCGCTCAGCCACTGGTCGCTGCCGGCGGTGGCGCGGCTCAATCCCGGTGCGCTGCCCGCGCTTTACGGCCCTGGTGCCGACGTCGGCGAGACGCTGGAAATCGACGACCGCGACATGATCGGCGCGCTTGAAACCGTGCACGACGCCGTCGAGGCACAGCGCCCGCATCCGGGGCGGATGCGCCACTGGCTGCTGGGCGGCGCCATGCTCGCGGGTCTGGCGATCACGGTGTTCTGGCTGCCGGGGGCGCTGATCACCCATACCGCGCGGGTCGTGCCCTGGCCCAAACGGCAGGAAATCGGGCGGGCCGTTCTGGCCGACCTGCAACATGTCAGCGGAACGCCCTGCTCGTCGGCCACGGCGCGCCGACCGCTCGCGCGGCTGACAAGTCGGCTTTTCGCCGGGCCTACCCCCCCGGTGATCGTGGTTCTGCGCGACATGCCGGTGCCGGTGGCGCATCTTCCCGGCGGCATCCTGTTGCTGAACCGACACCTGATCGAAGACCGTGACAGCCCGGAGGCGGCGGCGGGCTACCTGCTGGCCGAACGCGCCCGCGCCGACGCATCAGACCCGCTCGTGCCGCTGCTGAAGTGGGCCGGCCTGCGCGCCACCTTCGGGCTGCTGACCACCGGGCGGCTGCCATCCGGGGCGATCGCGGGCTATGGCGAGGCGCTGCTTTCCACAGGCGAACCGGCGGTGCCCGACGATCTTCTGATCCGCAGCTTTGCGGCGGTCGGCGTGCCGCTGACGCCCTATGCGCAGGCGGTTGATCCGCAGGGCAAGGTCACCCAGGGCCTGATCGAAGCCGATCCCGTGCTTCAGCCGCAGGCTCCGGCGCCGCGGCCGGTGCTGGCGGATGATGACTGGGTTGCACTTCAGGGCATCTGTTCGCCCTGAGCGGTCAGTTCCGCACGAAAGCGTCGCCGAAGCCCGCGCCGCGCGCCGCTTGCAGCGCCGCCGACAGCGCCGAGGGGTCGTCAAAGGGGCCCGCCATCACCACCTGCACGCCGCGCCCGCCGCCCGTCGCAACCGGCAGGCCCAGCGCCCGCAACCGGCCCGCCGCACCGGCCGCGTTCGCGGGCACCGCGAAACTGCCAACCTGCACGTAATGGCCGACACCTGCATATCCCGTGGCCACCTCCGGCGCCGCGGGGGTGTTCGAGGCCGCCATCCGCACCACCGGAGCCTGATAGGCGGTATCGACAATGCTCGACGGCTGCACCGAAACGCCCTGCGCTGGCAGCAGCTTCATCGGCACGGTCCGGCTCCAGATGCGGGCCATTGCCGCCTGCCCTTCCGCGCTGCCACGGCCGCGCATCGGGTTCAGCCGGTCATCCGACCAGGCCAGCACATAGCCCGGCGGAACAGCGACGACGGTCAGATCGACCGCCGCCGCGACGACGGAGGCACGGGCCGGAACATATACGGGAGCCATCATCGGCTGCGGCGCGGCGGCCACCATCATCGGCTGCGGCGCCCGTGCCATCATGGGCTGCATCGGCGCCAGGACGACCGGCGGCGCGCTCGCCACCATCATGGGCTGCATTGGCGCGGGCGCCGGGGTCGCCACGGTCGCAACCATCGTTCCGGCCATCGTCGGTTGATAGCCGCACAGCACCTGATGCGAGTCGTCGATCCGCGGCACCCATTTGACCACCCCGCCATAGCCCGCGCGCATGAAAACGCAACCGCGGCTATCGACGTACTGGCGGCCGGTGAAGCTTGCCGGAGGCGTCTCACTCGGCCCGCCAACGCGGGCAATCGAATCCGCTTTGGAAACAATCGGACCGGATACACCCACTACGATCGCCGCAACGCCAAGCCAGAACCGCATGAGAAACCCCCTTCGAAGGACTGGGGCGAATCATGCCGGAGTGAACCGGGTCAGTAAAGGGGGGCTACCCTTTATTTTGTGCCGAACATGCGATCTCCCGCATCCCCTAGCCCTGGGACAATATATCCATGGTCGTTGAGGTGGCTATCCACCGCTGCTGTGACGATTGGCACATCCGGATGGGCTTCCTGCATCCGTTTGATGCCTTCCGGTGCCGCGAGCAGGCACAAGAACCGGATATTCCGCGCGCCCGACGCCTTCAGCAGATCGACCGCCGCCACCGAGGAATTGCCCGTCGCCAGCATCGGATCGACCACGATCACCATCCGGTCATCCAGTTCCGCGGGCACCTTGTAGTAGTATTGCACTGGCTTGAGTGTTTCCGGATCGCGGTACAATCCGACGAACCCGACCCGCGCGGCCGGCACCAGTTCCAGAATTCCATCCAGCAGCCCGTTGCCCGCCCGCAGGATCGACACCAGCACCAGTTTCTTGCCGTCGATCGACGGCGCATCCATCGCACAAAGCGGCGTCTCGATCCGCCGCGTCGTCATCGGCAGGCCGCGCGTCACCTCGTAGGCCAGCAACTGGCTGATCTCGCGCAGGAGCCGCCGGAACCCGGCGGTCGAGGTCTCCTTGTCGCGCATGATGCTCAGCTTGTGCTGCACCAGCGGGTGATCGACGACCGTCAGATGCGGGGTCAGGGGTTCGGTCATGGTCAGGGCTCCAGTCGCTTCAGAATGCGGTCGCGGGTGGCCTCGTCGCAGAAGGCGGCGTGGGCGGCGGTGCGGTGGATGGCGCGGAACTGGCCATCATCCCAGTCGAAGGCATCGGCCAGCCGGTCATGTTCGCGCGCCATCGTGGTGTGGAAAAAGGGCGGATCGTCGGTCGAGATCGTGACCTTGACGCCGCGCCGGTCCAGTTCGGCAATCGGATGCTTGCGCCAGGTCGGGTAAAGGCCCAGCGCGATGTTCGAGCCGGGGCAGACCTCCAGCACGATGCCCTTTTCGGCCAGTTCATCCACCAGTGCCAGGTCTTCGATGGCGCGCACGCCGTGGCCGATGCGTTCCACCTTCAGGTCGGTCAGCGCATCGCGCACCGAATCCGGCCCGCCCCATTCGCCCGCGTGCGCGGTCAGCCGCAGACCAGCCTCGCGGGCCATGTCAAAAGCGTAAGCGAAGTCCTTGGGCTTGTGGAGTTTTTCGTCACCGGCAAGGCCGAATCCGGTGAGGAAATCACCCACTGTCTCCGCCGCACAAAGGGCGGTTTCGCGCGACGCTTCGGGGCCGATGTGGCGCACGGCGGTGACGATGGCGCGCAACACGATGCCGTCCTTGCGCTCGGCCTCGGCCGCCGCCTCTTGAATCGCGTGCAGGTATTCCTTCCAGGCACCCAGATCGCGGCCGCCGCAGAAATCAGGTGACAGGAAAGTTTCGCTGTAAATCACGCCACTTGCGGCGCTTTCCCCAAGCACGGCGAGGGTCAGGCGGCGGTAATCCTCGGGCGTTTGCAGCACCGAAGTTGCCGCATCATAGACCTTCAGGAAATGCCAGAAGTCGGTGAAGGTATAGCTGCCGTCTTCCGCGAAAATGCCGGAAATGTCGATGTGCTTTTCCCGCGCCAGCCCCCGGATGAAGGCGGGCGGCGCCGCGCCTTCCAGATGCAGGTGCAGTTCGACCTTGGGGAAGTCCTTGGCACTCATAGAAAACTCCGTCCCGGCCCTTGTGCGGGCACGCCCAGATGCGCGGCGATCGAGGCCGCCACGTCGGTAAACGCCACCAGCCCGATCTCGCCCGTTCCGACCCCGTGCACCAGCACCGGCACCCGTTCGCGGGTGTGGTCGCTGCCGCTCCATGTCGGGTCGTTGCCGTGATCGGCGGTGAACAGCGCAAGATCGCCGGGTCCGAGGCGCGCAAGAACCCCCGCAACGCAACTGTCGAACCATTCCAGCGCGCAGGCATAGCCCGCCACGTCGCGCCGGTGGCCATAGAGGCTGTCGAACTCGACAAAGTTGGCAAAGGTCAAGGAACCATCCTCGGCACCCTCAGCGAGCCCCATCAGATGTTCGAAAAGTGCAGCATCAGACTTGCCCTTGTGCAGCTTCCCCACCCCCTGCATCGAAAAGATGTCGCCGATCTTGCCCACCGCATGGGTCGCGCGACCGGCGCCCTGCACCCAGTCCAGCAGCGTCGGCGCGGGCGGCGCGATGGCGAAGTCGCGCCGGTTCGGGGTGCGGGTGAAATGCCCCGGCGCGCCGGTAAAGGGCCGCGCGATCACCCGCCCCACCTTCATCGCGTGCAAACCTGGCGCCACCGCCTGACAGAGCGCGATCAGGCGGTCGAGGCCGAAGGCTTCCTCATGCGCCGCGATCTGGAACACGCTGTCCGCCGAGGTGTAGCAGATCGGCCATCCGGTCCGCAGATGCTCGGACCCCAGCGCCTCGATGATCGGCACGCCCGAGGCATGGCAGTTGCCCAGGATGCCCGCCGTCCCGGCAGCACGGCAGACCTCGGCCGCCAGCGCCTCGGGAAACGCGGGCCGCGTGTCCGGGAAATAGGTCCAGTCCCACGGCACCGGCACCCCCGCCAGTTCCCAATGGCCGGAGGGCGTATCCTTGCCGTTTGACACTTCGGTGGCCGCCCCCCACCGCCCACGCGGCACCGCGCCAAGCCCCGGCGCATCGGTGCCAGAGGCGAGCCGGATCGCCGCCCCCAGCCCCAGCGCGTCGAGCGTGGGCAGCCGCAAAGAGCCGCTGCGCCCCTCGTCCGCCCGGCCCGCCGCGCAGGCCTCGGCGATATGAGCCAGCGTATTCGCCCCGGTATCGGGCACCCCGCCGTTGAAGAACGCGCCCGCGTCGGGCGCGCCGCCGCAGCCGACGGAATCCATCACGATCAGGAAGGCGCGCGCCATCAGCCGATCCTTTCCCAGACCAGCGGCGGGTCTTGCACCGGCGCCTCGGTCACCGTGAAGGCCGCGCGCACGGCGGCCTCGGCCCGGTCGGCGTCAGCCTCGGTGGCGGCGTGAATCAGCGCCAGCGGCAGGTCGGGCGAGACATGCTCGCCGATCCCGGCGACCTCGGACAGGCCGACCGAGGGGTTGATGCGGTCGCCTTCGCGGTGCCGCCCGCCACCCAGATCGACCACCACCAGCCCCAGCGACTCGCCGTTGATGGTGGCAACAAAGCCTTCGCGGGTTGCCGCGACTTCGCGCACCACCGGGGCGGCGGGCAGCCGGTCGGGCCAGCGATCGACGAAATCGGCGGGCCCGCCCAGTGCCGCGACCATCTCGCCGAAAATCTCGGCCGCGCGGCCGGTTTCAAGCGCCTGGGCGATGCGCGCCTCGCCATCTTCGGCGTCCGCCGCCAGCCCGCCCAGCGCCAGCGCTTCGCCACCCAGCGCCACCGTCAGATCCCACAGCGCGGCGTTCACCGAGGTGCCGGTCAGCGTTTCCATCACCTCGATCACCTCCAGCGCATTGCCGGCCGCAGCGGCCAGCGGCTGGCTCATGTCGGTGATCAGTGCCCGCGTCATGCAGCCCGCGCCCTGCGCCGTGGCGACCAGCGCCCGGGCCAGCGCGCGCGCCTCCTCGGGGGTCTTCATGAAGGCACCGGAGCCCATCTTGACATCCAGCACCAGCCCCTCCAGCCCCGCCGCGAGCTTCTTGGACAGGATCGAGGCGGTGATCAGGTCGATCGACTCCACCGTCCCGGTGACATCGCGGATCGCGTAAAGGCGGCGGTCGGCGGGGGCGATGTCGACGTTCGCCGCCACAATGGCGCAGCCGATATCGGCGGTGATCTTGCGCAACCGCTCGGTGGTCACATCGGCGCGCAGCCCCGGAATCGCCTCCAGCTTGTCCAGCGTGCCGCCGGTATGGCCAAGGCCACGGCCCGAGATCATCGGAACGTAGGCCCCGCAGGCCGCCAGCGCCGGGGCCAGCAGCAGCGAGACACAGTCGCCGATACCGCCGGTGGAATGCTTGTCCAGCACCGGCCCCGGCAGATCCCATTCCAGCACCGCGCCCGAATCGCGCATCGCGCGGGTCAGCGCCACGCGGCCCGCCTCGCCCAGCCCCTTCAGGCAGACCACCATCGCGAAGGCGCCCGCCTGCGCATCGCTGACCTCGCCCGAAGCCAGGCCGCGCGCGAACCAGGCGAGGTCTTCCGCCGACGGCGTGCGGCCCTGTCGAAGCCCGGCGATCAGCCCGCGCGCGTCCATCTTACGCGCGGTCCATCTGCGAAACGTCGAAGGCGCCCGGCAGCAGGTCGGCAACGGTCATCGTCTGCGCCAGCCCGTCGGTGGTGCACATGGTGACCTTCACCGTCGGATCGGCGAATTCCGCGATCTTCTGGCGGCAGCCGCCGCAGGGGGTGACAGGGGACGGGCTGTCGGCAATCACCACGATCTCGGCGATCCGCGTGTCACCCGCCGCCACCATCGCGGCAATGGCGCCCGCCTCGGCGCAGGTGCCCTCGGGGTAGGCGACGTTTTCGACGTTGCAACCGACGTGCGTGCGCCCGGCAGTGGACCGCAGCGCGGCCCCCACCTTGAAGCGGGAATAGGGCGCATAGGCGTTTTCGCGCACGGAAGTGGCGGCGGTGAGCAGGGTCATGGGGCCTCCTTCGGTTTCACCGGACTCTGCGGCGGCGCGCGGCGCAGCACAAGAGGCCGGGGGCCCTGCCCCCGTACCCCCGAGATATTTTCGCCAGTTAGAAAGGGTCAGAGCGCGGTGGTATTAAAGACCCCCGGCAACGCGACCTCCAGCAGTTCGACGTCATCGGTCGGATCGCCGTAGCGCGTCGCCATGCCGGGCGGGATGACAAAGGCGTCGCCCGCGGTGAGGCGCCAAGGATCCTTGCCCTCGCCTTCCAGCGTCAGCCCGCCCGCCATCACGAAGGTAAAGAGGATGTCGGCGTCGTGCCGCGCCCAGGAGGCAGCGCCCTCGCCGCGCCGGATCACCTGCACCCCGGCCACGCCCTTCGTGTTGGCGGCGATGGCGGTGTCGCGCGCGATGAAACCGGGGATGCGGAATGGCGCCCAGGCGGCACCGGCCGCGACGTTGTGCACGAAGCGCTGGCCCTGCCATTCGCGGTCGGGGCGCTGCTGCGCGGTCGGCAGCGTCATCACATGGTCGATCTCGGTCACATGTTCGGCGGGCACGCCGATCTCGATCACCTCGATGCCGTCCGAAGCATGCAGCACGCGGTGGCGAATCTCGGGCGGCTGGATGAAGCAGTCGCCCGCCGTCAGCCGGATCGGGCCGCCCTGATCCTCGTAGACCACGTCGACCCAGCCCTTGTAACAGAAGATCAGTTGAAACCCGATCTTGTGGAAATGCACCATGTCGGGCACCGGCCCGCCATCGGGGATGCGGATGTGGCTGGCGATGATCGAGCCGCCAAGGCGCGAGGGGATCAGGTCGCGGTACTGCATGCCAGCGCGCCCGATCACCCAGGGCGCCTGATCGGCGAGGCGGCGCACGACGAAGGCGTGCTGCGTCGGCGGCAGCACCAGCGGCGGGTTCAGTTCGGCGATCTCCACCTTCGTGCCGTTCGGCGCGGTCAGCACACGCTGCCCGCCCGCGAAACCGTCAGGGTCGTCGGTCAGGATGCGGATCGTGCCGGGTGCCTCGGGCGCGCCCTTCTCCACCCGCAGCCGCAGGCCGTGGCCGGAAAATACCGCGACCTCGGGGTTGTCGGCCGGGTAGATGCTGTCCAGCCGCATCTTCAGCACCTTCGTGAAGAACGGCAGGTCGGCCCGCAGTTCCTGCGTCGGCAGGCGGATTTCGGCGCGGATTTCGGGCTCCGTCGCGGGCGCGCCAGTATCGGGCATCTTGCGGCTCCTCTCGCTGCGGGCGAGAGTGCGGCGCGGCACCGTGATTTGCAAGTTCCGCTTGAAACAGTGCCGGCGGCAGCGCACTTTCGCGCCGAGGAAAGATTGTTTAACGTTAAACCAATCTTGGGAGACGGATGATGGACGAGGCACGGCACGACAACGCGCGGCAGGCGGCGCTCGACTATCACGAGTTTCCCAAGCCCGGAAAGCTGGAGATCCGCGCCACCAAGCCGCTGGCCAATGGCCGCGACCTGAGCCGCGCCTACAGCCCCGGCGTGGCCGAAGCCTGCCTCGAGATCAAGGCCGACCCGACCACCGCCAGCCGCTATACCTCGCGCGGCAACCTCGTCGGCGTGGTGACGAACGGCACCGCCGTCCTCGGCCTTGGCAACATCGGCCCGCTGGCCGCCAAGCCGGTGATGGAGGGCAAGGCGGTCCTGTTCAAGAAATTCGCCAACATCGACTGCTTCGACATCGAGTTGAACGAACCCGACCCGGTCAAGCTGGCCGACCTCGTCTGCGCGCTGGAGCCCACCTTTGGCGCCATCAACCTGGAGGACATCAAGGCCCCCGACTGCTTCATCGTGGAAAAACTCTGCCGCGAGCGGATGAACATCCCGGTCTTCCATGACGACCAGCACGGCACCGCCATCGTGGTCGGCGCCGCCGCCACCAACGCGCTGATGGTGGCCGGCAAACGCTTCGAAGACGTCAAGATCGTGTCCACCGGCGGCGGCGCGGCGGGCATCGCCTGCCTGAACATGCTGGTCAAACTGGGCGCCCGGCGGGAAAACATCTGGCTCTGCGACATCCACGGCCTCGTCTACGAAGGCCGCGAGATCGACATGAACCCGCAGAAATCGGCCTTTGCCCAGGCCACCGACAAACGGGTGCTGGATGACGTGATCGACGGCGCCGATTTTTTCCTCGGCCTGTCCGGCAAGGGCGTGCTGACCGCTGCGATGGTGCAGAAGATGGCACCCCGCCCGATCGTCTTTGCCCTCGCCAACCCCTCGCCCGAGATCATGCCGGATGAAGTCCGCGCGGTGGCGCCCGACGCGATCATCGCCACCGGCCGGTCGGATTACCCCAACCAGGTCAACAACGTCCTCTGTTTCCCGTTCATCTTCCGCGGCGCGCTCGACGTCGGCGCCACCACGATCAACGACGAGATGGAACTGGCCTGCATCGAGGGCATTGCCGCCCTCGCCCGCGCCACCACCAGCGCCGAGGCCGCCGCCGCCTACCGCGGCGAGCAGATGACCTTCGGCGCCGATTACCTGATCCCGAAACCGTTCGACCCGCGCCTGATGGGCGTCGTCGCCTGCGCCGTGGCGAAGGCCGCGATGGAAACCGGCGTCGCCATGCGCCCGATCGCCGACCCCGCCGCCTACAAGGCCAGGCTCGACGGCTCGGTGTTCCGCTCCGCCCTGATCATGCGGCCGGTCTTCGATGCCGCCAGCGGCGCCAGTCGCCGCGTCGTCTTCGCCGAGGGCGAGGATGAACGCGTGCTGCGCGCCGCCAACGCGATGCTGGAGGAAACCACCGTGGTGCCGATTCTGATCGGCCGCCCCGAGGTGGTCGAACGGCGCTGCGAACGCGCCGGCCTGCCGATCCGGCCGGGCCGCGATTTCGGCATCGTGAACCCGGAAAACGATCCCCGTTACCGCGACTACTGGGAAACCTATCACAGCCTGATGCAGCGCCGTGGCGTGACACCCGATATTGCCAAGGCGATCATGCGAACCAACGCCACCGCCATCGCCGCCGTCATGGTGCACCGTGACGAGGCCGACAGCATGATCTGCGGCACCTTCGGCCAGTATCTGTGGCACCTGAACTACGTCCGGCAAGTGCTGGCCCGTGGCGGCCTCCGGCCGGTTGGCGCGCTCTCGCTGATGATCATGGAAGACGGCCCGCTCTTCATCTGCGACACGCAGGTGCACCCGGAACCCACGCCCGACCAGATCGCCGACTCGGTCATCGGCGCCGCGCGCCATGTGCGCCGCTTCGGCGTCACCCCCAAGATCGCGCTCTGCTCGCATTCGCAGTTCGGCAACCTCGAAACCTCCTCGGGCCTCAGGATGCGCGCCGCGATGGACCTGCTGGATCAGATGGAGCCCGACTTCACCTATGAAGGCGAAATGCCGATCGACTCGGCGCTCGACCCCGAGCAGCGCGCGCGCGTCTTCCCAAACGCACGGTTCGAGGGTCCGGCCAACGTGCTGGTCTTCGCCAACACCGACGCCGCGAACGGGGTGCGCAACATCCTCAAGGCGCGCGCCAACGGGTTGGAGGTCGGGCCGATCCTGATGGGCATGGGCAACCGTGCCCACATCGTCACCCCCTCGATCACCGCGCGCGGGCTCCTGAACGTTTCGGCCATCGCGGGCACGCCGGTCGCGAAATACTCCTGACCGCTCTTTCGCATTGGTGAAAATATTCTCGGGGGGGAGCGGCGGATGACATCCGCCGCCGGGGGACAGACAGCCCCCCGCCTTGCTTTCCGGCGTTACCGCAAACGGTGGCAAAGCGACGCAGATTTCGCCGGGCAACAATCTTGCCTCATCGCCCCGCAGCGCGTAACAAACCGCACAGCGACCGGGGAGGTATACAATGGCATACGCAGACGTCTACGCAGGCTGGAAGGCCGATCCCGAAGGGTTCTGGATGCAGGCGGCCGAGGCCATCGACTGGGTGCGCAAACCCTCCCGCGCGCTCTTTGCCGAGAACGCCCCGTTTTACGAATGGTTCAAGGACGGCATGGTCAACACCTGCTGGAATGCGGTGGACCGGCACGTTCTGGCGGGCCGCGGCGCGCAGGTCGCGATCATCCACGACAGCCCGGTTACCGGCACCGTGCACAAGATCACCTATGCCGAGTTGCAGACCCGTGTCGCCTCCCTCGCCGGGGCGCTGAAAGCCAAGGGCATCACCAAGGGCGACCGCGTCATCCTCTACATGCCGATGGTGCCCGAGGCGCTGGAGGCGATGCTGGCCTGCGCCCGCCTCGGCGCGATCCACTCGGTGGTGTTCGGCGGCTTTGCCGCGCATGAACTGGCGGTCCGGATCGACGACGCCAAGCCGAAAGCCATCCTCGCCGCCTCCTGCGGGATCGAGCCGGGCCGGGTGGTGCATTACAAGCCGCTGCTCGACGGCGCCATCGACATGGCCAGCCACAAGCCGGACTTCTGCATCATCCTTCAGCGCGAACAAGAGGTTGCCAAGCTGATCCCCGGCCGCGACTTCGCCTGGCATTCGGTCCAGTATGGCGTCGAACCGGCCGACTGCGTGCCGGTCGAGGGCGACCACCCGGCCTATATCCTCTACACCTCGGGCACCACCGGGCAGCCCAAGGGCGTCGTGCGCCCCACCGCCGGGCATCTGGTCGCGCTGCACTGGTCGATGAAAAACATCTACGGCGTCAACCCCGGCGAGGTGTTCTGGGCCGCCTCCGACGTGGGCTGGGTCGTCGGCCACAGCTACATCTGCTACGGGCCGCTGATCCACGGCAACACCACCATCGTGTTCGAGGGCAAGCCCGTCGGCACCCCCGACGCGGGCACCTTCTGGCGGGTGATCGCGGATCACAAGGTCGCCAGTTTCTTCACCGCCCCCACCGCCTTCCGCGCCGTCAAGCGCGACGACCCCGACGGCAAGCTGATCGGCCGCTACGACCTGTCCTCCCTCCGCATCGTCTACCTTGCCGGTGAACGCGCGGACCCCGCGACGATCGAATGGGCGCAGGCCAAGCTTGGCGTGCCGGTGATCGACCACTGGTGGCAAACCGAAACCGGCTGGGCCATCGCCGCCAACCCGATGGGGATCGAGCATCTGCCGGTGAAGATCGGCTCGCCCTCGGTCGCCATGCCGGGCTACGACATTCAGGTGCTCGACGAAGGCGGCCACCCGGTGCCGCCCGGCACCCTCGGCGCGATCGCGGTGAAACTGCCGCTCCCGCCCGGCACCCTGCCGACGCTGTGGAATGCCGAGGACCGGTTCCGCAAGAGCTACCTGAGCCATTTCCCCGGCTACTATGAAACCGGCGATGCGGGTTACATCGACGCCGACGGCTACGTCTACATCATGGCGCGCACCGACGACGTGATCAACGTCGCGGGCCACCGCCTGTCCACCGGCGCGATGGAAGAGGTGCTGGCCTCGCATCCCGACGTTGCCGAATGCGCGGTGATCGGCATCGCGGACGAGTTGAAGGGCCAGGCGCCGCTGGGCCTCGTCTGCCTCAACAAGGGCTGCAACCGCCCGCACGCCGAGATCGCGAAAGAGGTCGTCACCCTCGTGCGCGACCAGATCGGCCCGGTCGCGGCGTTCAAGCTCGCCTGCGTGGTGGACCGCCTGCCCAAGACCCGGTCCGGCAAGATCCTGCGCGCGACGATGGTGAAGATCGCCGACGGGCAAGCGTTCAAGATGCCCGCCACGATCGACGACCCGGCGATCCTTGACGAAATCCGCATCGCCATGCAGGGGCTGGGGCTGGCAGGGGCATAGCGGGGGGAATTGACGCAAGGTCAAGCGCACCCTCCGCGGACCAATCCGGATGGACATGTTGGCGAAGCCGTTTTCATGTCATACCATGTCGGGATTGCAACTCCGAATTGAGTCCCCCTTGCCCAGACCTCTGGCCTTTCCTTCTGCGGCGGCAGACGCGGGTCGCCCCGCCAATCTTGCCGACTGGATCGCCCGTCCCGCGGGCGAGGAATCGCGGCTTGCCCTGCTGGGCCATGACCTGCGCGCCGCGGTGTCCGACATCATCGGCGGGCTGCGCCTGATCGAGCCGGCGGGGCTGGATGAACCGATCCGGCTGCAACTGGAACGCATCCGCGCGGCCAGCGAGGTGCTGGCCCTGCTGCTGGAGGACGGGCTTGCCGCGATGGTCGGCGAGGCCGTCACCGATCCGCTGCCGGTCAGCCTGCCGCTGACCCGGCTTTTGCACGATGTCGAGATGCGCTGGTCGGGCCGGGCGCGGGAAAAGGGTCTGGCGTTCTCGATGACGATCACGCCCGACGTGCCGCGTGTCGTGGCGCTCGACCGCATCGCGTTGGAACGCATCCTGTCCAACGTGCTGTCCAACGCGGTGAAATACACCGATACCGGCGGGATCGAGGTCGGGGTCATGCAGAACTGCGCGGGCGATCTGGTGTTTCGCGTCCGCGATGACGGGCCGGGCTTCTGCCCCGACGCGCTGGAGCATCTGTTCGAATTCGCAAATCGTCCGAACGGCACCCGCAAGGCAGGGTCCGGGCTCGGGCTGCACATCACCAAGCAGATGTCCGACCGCATCGGCGCCGCGGTGTGGGTCACGAACCGGCCCGAAGGGGGCGCCGAGGTCATGCTGACGCTGCCCGTGGCGTCGTGGCTGCCCAAGGCGGGCCCGCCCGAGGCGACCGACGGCCTGCCTGACCTCGGCCGCATGAAGGTGCTGGTGGCCGAGGACAGCGAGACCAACCAGACCATTCTGCGCCACATGCTGAACGCGCTTGGCGCCGAGGTCGTGATCGTTTCCGACGGCATCGAGGCGCTGAACCGGCTGGAGGGCGAGGCCTTCGATCTGGCGCTGATCGACATCGAGATGCCGCGCCTGTCGGGCATCGAGGTGATGCGGGCGATCCGCGCCGATGGTGGCCGCCATGCCACCATGCCGGTGATGGCGGTCACCGCCTATGTGCTGCGCGCCAACCGCGAGGCGATCTATGCCGCGGGGGCCGACAGCATCCTGGCCAAGCCGGTGGGCGGGCTCGACACGTTCGGAACGGCGATCGCCAACCTGCTGCAACGGACGGGCGGCGACGGCCCGGCCCCGGAGGCAGATGAGGAATCCCCGTCGATGGACACCGGCCGGTTTCAGGCGCTGCTGGAAATCGCCGGAACAGAAGGGCGCGCGGAACTGCTCGGCCGCCTGCTGGCCGACCTGCAGACGGTCGAGCGTGGGCTGGTGCAGGGGCTGGCGGAACCCGACCGCGGTGGCATCCGGTCCCAGACGCATGTGCTGATCGCCGTCGCGGGCGCGGTCGGCGCGAACCGCCTGATGCAGGTCGCCCGCACCCTGAACAGCGCGGCGCACCGGCACGACATGGCCGCCGTCGTCCCCCTCGGGCAGGAGGCGCTGGCCCTGCTTGACGACCTGATCCACTTCGTATCTGGCCAGATCTATCCGACGCGGGAGGCATCGTGACCGACGCAGCCCCGCTTTTGCTGATCGAAGATACGCCATCGCTGCGGATGATCTACGAGGCGATCCTGCGCGGCGCCGGGAATGCGGTGCACAGCGCCGACACCGCCGAGGCGGGTCTGCGCGCCTTCCGCGAGACCGGCACGAAAATCGTTCTGCTGGACCTCGGGCTACCCGACCGCGACGGGCTCGACCTGATGGCCGAGATGCTGCGCCTGCGCCCCGAGACGGCGGTGATCGTCATCACCGCCAACGGCTCGATCAACAAGGCGGTCGAGGCGATGCGGGCGGGCGCCTATGACTTTGTCGTCAAGCCGTTCGACGACCAGCGGTTCCTGGGCGCGGTCGAGAATGCGCGGCTGAACCATCGCCCGACATCGGCAACCCCACCCGACCCGACGCCGCTGGGCGATTTCATCGGCACCTCGGCGGCGATGACGGCGGTCTACGCCAAGATCCGCTCGGTCGCGCGCTCGATGGCCACCGTCTTCATCACCGGCGAAAGCGGCACCGGCAAGGAGCTGTGCGCGCAGGCGGTGCATGACAATTCCAACCGCGCCCGCGGCCCGTTCATCGCGCTGAACTGTGGCGCGATTCCGCCCGACCTGCTGGAATCCGAGGTCTTCGGCCACCTGCGCGGCAGCTTCACCGGCGCCATCGCCGACAAGATCGGCGCGGCGGCGGCGGCCGATGGCGGCACCCTGTTCCTCGATGAAATCTGCGAGATGGACCTCGGCCTGCAAACCAAGCTGCTGCGCTTCCTGCAAACCTCCACCGTGCAGCCGGTCGGCGCGACCCGGCCGCGCAAGGTGAACGTGCGCATCGTCTGCGCCACCAACCGCGACCCGATGGAGGAGGTTCGGCGCGGCCGCTTCCGCGAAGACCTTTACTACCGGCTGCACGTCGTGCCGATCCACATGCCGCCCCTGCGCGACCGCGGCCGGGACGTGATCGCCATCGCCACCGCCGCGCTGCGCCGCCTGTCCGACGAAGAGGGTCGCCATTTCAGCGCGCTCGACGAAGCGGTGAGCGGCCTGTTCTGCCGCCTGCCCTGGCCGGGCAACGTGCGCCAGCTTCTCAACGTGCTGCGCAATGTCGTGGTGCTGAACGAGGGCGAGATCGTCACCCCCGCGATGCTGCCCGCCGACCTTCAGACCGAGTTGAGGCCACGCGCCGCCGAGCACCCTGCCGACGCCGCGCTGCCCGGCCTCGCCGTCAAGGGCTTGATCGGCCGCACGCTGGCGGAGATCGAGCAGATCGTGATCGAGGCCACCATCACGGCCGAAGACGGATCGGTGCCGCGCGCGGCCAAGGTGCTGGGCGTGTCGCCCTCGACGCTTTACCGCAAGCGCGAAACCTGGCAGCGCAGCGACGCGGCCGAGTAGTGGCACCCGCCGTCAGGTGAACTGTTCGCGGAACAGCCGTTCCTCCAGCCCGTGACCGGGGTCGAACAGGATGCGGTGGCGCACCTTCGGCTCGCTGCGGATCTCGACCGACAGCACATTGCGCACCGACCGGCCATCGGCGTCGGCCATCACCGGGCGCTTGTCGGGTTCCAGCACGTCAAAGCGCACCAGCGCCGCCTTGGGCAGGATCGCGCCGCGCCAGCGCCGGGGCCGGAATGCCGCCATCGCCGTCAGCGCCAGCACCTCGGAGCCGATCGGCAGGATCGGCCCGTGGGCGGAATAGTTGTAGGCGGTCGATCCGGCGGGGGTGCAGAGCAGCGCGCCGTCGCAGATCAGTTCCGGCATCCGCACCTTGCCATCGACCGAGATGCGCAGTTTCGCGGCCTGCGGCCCGGCCCGCAACAAGGACACCTCGTTGATCGCCAGTGCGGTGTGCGCCTTGCCGCCGGTATCGACCGCCCGCATCGACAGCGGGTTGATCACCGCCTCCTCGGCGGTGGCCAGCCGCTCGGCCAACCCGTCGGCGTTGAACTCGTTCATCAGAAAGCCGACGGTGCCGCGGTTCATCCCGTAGACCGGCAGGTCAAGCGCGCCGGTCGCATGCAGCGTTTGCAGCATGAAGCCGTCGCCGCCCAGCGCCACGATGCAGGCCGCCTCGGCCAACGGGCGCTGGCCATAGCGGGCCACCAGCGCCTTCAGGGCAGCTTGCGCCTCGGGCATGTCGCTCGCCATGAAACAGGCTTTCGCGTCCAGCCTCTCGCTCATCCTGCCCTCCCCGGCCGTCCGCGTCGGACGATCAGGCCAGTGTTTTCAGCCCGGACCGGCGAACTCAACCCCTCGCGTTGTCGCCCCGGCAATTTCGCGTCGCAGGGCGTGCTTCGCCCGTAGGGGCCCGGTCGCAGGGCGTGCTTCGCCCGCGAGGGCCCGAGTGTCGCATTCCGGGCTTTCGAGTGGCCCGTTCATCGGATAAACACCCCCCAACCCCAATTTTCCCGGAGGAGACGCCGATGAACGCCCCCACCCCCGCCGCGCAACGCGATGCCGGTTTCTTCACCGAGAAACTGGAAACCCGCGACCCCGAGCTTTACGGCGCGATCCGCTCCGAACTGGGCCGCCAGCGCGACGAGATCGAGCTGATCGCCTCGGAAAACATCGTCTCGGCCGCCGTGATGGAGGCGCAGGGCTCGGTGATGACCAACAAGTATGCCGAGGGCTATCCGGGCAAGCGCTACTACGGCGGCTGCGAATGGGTGGATGTGGCGGAAAACCTCGCCATCGAGCGCGCCAAGCAACTGTTCGGCTGCGGTTTCGCCAATGTGCAGCCGAAT
Source organism: Solirhodobacter sp. (assembly GCF_964715405.1). NCBI lineage: Bacteria > Pseudomonadati > Pseudomonadota > Alphaproteobacteria > Rhodobacterales > Paracoccaceae > Solirhodobacter > Solirhodobacter sp. The sequence goes on from NZ_CBAICG010000011.1 coordinate 30,741, forward strand.
TCGGGCAGCCAGGCCAACCAGGGCGTGTTCCAGGCGCTGATCAAGCCGGGCGACACGATCCTTGGCATGAACCTCGCCTCGGGTGGGCACCTGACCCACGGCGCGGCGCCGAACCAGTCGGGCAAGTGGTTCCATGCGGTGCAATACGGCGTGCGCCCGCAGGACAGCCGGATCGACTATGACGCCGTGCAGGCGCTGGCCACCGAGCACAAGCCCAAGCTGATCATCGCGGGCGGGTCTGCCGTGCCGCGCCAGATCGACTTTGCAAAGTTCCGCGCGATCGCGGATTCGGTCGGCGCATATCTGATGGTCGACATGGCGCACTTCGCCGGCCTTGTGGCGGGTGGCGCGCATCCCTCGCCGTTCCCCCATGCCGACGTCGCGACCACCACGACGCACAAGACCCTGCGCGGGCCGCGCGGCGGGATGATCCTGACCAATAACGAAGAGATCGCGAAGAAGGTCAACTCGGCGATCTTCCCCGGCATTCAGGGCGGGCCGCTGATGCACGTCATCGCCGCCAAGGCCGTGGCCTTCGGCGAGGCGCTGCGCCCCGAGTTCAAGACCTACGCCGCGCTGGTGATCCGCAACGCGCAGGCGCTGGCCGACCAGTTGATGAAGGGCGGGCTGGACATCGTCACCGGCGGCACCGACACCCATGTGATGCTGGTCGACCTGCGCCCCAAGGGCGTCAAGGGCAACGCCACCGAAAAGGCGCTGGGCCGCGCCCACATCACCTGCAACAAGAACGGCATCCCGTTCGACCCGGAAAAGCCCACCGTCACCTCGGGCGTGCGGCTTGGCACCCCGGCGGGCACCACCCGTGGCTTTGCCGAGGCCGAGTTCCGCCAGATCGGCGACTGGATCGTCGAAGTCGTCGATGGGCTTGCCGCGCATGGCGAGGATGGCAACGCCGAAGTCGAGGCCGCGGTGAAAGCCAAGGTCGAGGCGCTTTGCGCCCGGTTCCCGATCTATCCGGGGCTCTGAGCGGGCGGGGGGGCTTCGGCCCCGCGGCTACAGATACCCGCGCCAGGTCAGCACCGCGAACAGCAGCCCGGCCACCACGAACAGCCGAAACGCGATGCTGCCGCCGATGTTGATGGCGGCGGCCTTGTGGCGCTGCCATTGGCCCACGCTGCCGAGATGGCGCACGCAGGTATCATAGGCCGCGGCGATGCGGTCATGGTCGAGCCGCATCATCAGCTTGGGGTTCTGCGCCGTTTCCGCGGCCTTCGCCAGCACCGCCGCCTCGGCTTGCACGCGGCGCGGCATCACGCCCCGTGCATGGCGCAGCTTGGCCTTCAGGCCGTTGCCGCGAATGTGCAGCCGATCCTCCATCAGCTGCGCGACCCTGTCGGCCATCTGTTGCACCGGCACCGCACTCATTCGCGAACTCCCCTGTTCGGCGCACAGTAACGACGCTTCCCGGCGCACTCAACGGCTCTGGCATCGCCCGTCGCGCCGCGGTATCCCGGCGGCATGCTCAGTTCTACACTTCACGGCCAGCCGACCGCCCTGCCCCCGCTTCTGATCGCCCACGGCCTGTTCGGATCGGGCCGCAACTGGGGCGTGATCGCGCGCCGTCTGGCTGAAACGCGACAGGTCATCGCCGTGGACATGCGCAACCACGCGGGCAGCTTCTGGGCCGACAGCCACGGCTACCACGATCTCGCCGCCGATCTGGCTGGGGTGATCGCGGCGAATGGCGGGCGGTCCGACGTGCTGGGCCATTCGATGGGTGGCAAGGCCGCGATGATGCTGGCCCTGACGCAGCCCGACCGGGTGAACCGTCTGGTCGTCGCCGACATCGCGCCGGTCGCCTATGGCCACAGCCAGAACCACCTGATCGCCGCCATGCGCGGCCTCGATCTGGCCGGCCTCACCACGCGGGGCGAGGCTGACCGGCGGCTGGCGGCCAGGGTCGAGGATGCAGGCACCCGCGCGTTCCTGTTGCAATCGCTGGACCTGAAGGCCGACCCGCCGCGCTGGCGGCTGAACCTCGACCTGCTGGAGGCCGAGATGGCCCGCATCACCGGCTGGCCCGAGGTGCAGGGCCGCTTTGACGGCCCGACGCTGTTCCTGACCGGCGCGCTGTCGCACTATGTCCTGCCGGAGTATCGCCCGGCCATCAAGGTGCTGTTCCCGGCCGCGCGGTTCGCCAAGATACCGGGCGCCGGACACTGGCTGCACGCTGATCGCCCGCGCGAGTTCGAGGCGGCCGTGGCGGCTTTCCTGGCCTAACCCGCCCGCTTCATCCGCTCGATCAGCCCGTTCTTCAGCACAAACTGGTGGTAGAGCGCGCCCAGGACATGCAGCCCGACCAGCACCAGCAGCGGCAGCTTCATCACCTCGTGGACCTGCGCCGCGGCACCGACATGGCCAAACCACGCGACGAGTCCCGACACCGGCATCAAAAGCAGGATCGCATAGAGCGCCAGATGCACCGCCTTCGCCACCGCCTGCAACGCCGGGGACTCCTCGGCCGGGGGCAGCGGCACGCCACGGCGCCAGCGCATCGCCAGCCGCCAGATCATCAACAGCAGGATCGCGATCCCGCCAACGATATGCGCCACCAGCACCGGCGAATAGCTGAACCCCTCGCCCTTGCCGATGGCGATATAGGCGGCCTTGATCGTGTCATGCAGGATGAATTGCGGCACCAGCAGCAGGGCCACGATCCAGTGCAAACGAATCTGGCCCAGAGAATAACCCTTGGGTGTCGGCATGAAATCCCCTGTCCATCGCCGGGCTTGCCCGGCCCGATCGTCCGGAAAGCCCTGACACTGATCCTGCACGAAGCCGTGCGGTCAGGAAATAGCCTTGGCGATCTGCCAGCTTACCGGAATGGCGAGCACAAAGCCGACCGCCGCAGCAATCAGGATCGGGCGAAGCGTATCATTGCCGGTCACCAAGGCGGCAACGATCAACACCCCCATCAGCGTGGTCGCGACCATCAGAAAGAGGATTGTCGTCAGGCGGGTCATGTCAGTCTCCGATCATACGCGCGTCATGAGGTGACGTTGCCGCGACTCGCCGCGCGCCGCCTTGACATCGGTCAAATCACATTCCCTTTACACCAGAATATGGTCAGCCCCCGCGCGGGCAGCGCAGCCGGGCCCGCATCTCGCCGCTGTCGCCTTGCAGGCTGCGCGGATCGGCGATGCAGCCGGTCACTTCGGGGATCAGGGCCACCATCTGCTCTTGCACCGCCGCCTGTTCGGCACGGGGGACATAGCCGAAGCGGATCACCTCCACCATTTCGCCCCCGACGTAGACCGCATATTCGTGCCCGCCGCGCGTCACCTTCGTCTCGCTCGACCCGATCATTCGCGGCGCGGGCGAGTCGCAGGCGGACAGCAGCAGGGCGACCAGGATCGTCAGGGGACGCATCGGGTTCTCCGTCGGTGGCAGCGGCAGTCTGGCCGCCGCGTGGTTAACAAAGGATTGATGCCGGGCGGGTCGGGAGGCTTGCCGCCGATGCCGCCGCGCCCACGGTTGACTCGCCTGCCGCAAGGCGCGACGGTCCGGCTCGACTGACCCTGAAGGAGCCTGCCGATGACCCGCAACCTCGTCACCCTGATCGCCCTTTTCGCGCTTGCCGCCTGTGACACTGTCGCCGGAGCCGGGAAAGACATCCAGAAAGCCGGCGCCGCGATCACCGATCAGGCCAAACAGACGCAGACCGGCATGTGACAGCACGGCGGCGGTGTCATCCCACGCGAGCCTACCGTTGGCGCGAGAGGGGCGGCGCCGCAGCAGCAACGGCGGCCGGTCCTTGGTCAGCCGATCCTCATCTGGGTTACGGCATCGAACAGGTGTGAATGGCCTGCCTTCGGCCTGAGCCCGATCACGTCGCCGCGCCTGATCCGCGGTCGGTCCGAAAAGAGGGCGTGAAGGTCGAAGCCCGCCGCCTTGGTGGCAACAAACATCGCCGTGCCGGTGCTCTCTACCACGGTGGCCCTGGCGTCGATGGCTCCGGGGGTTCCGGTGGGAACCAGTTCCAGGTGTTCCGGACGGATCCCGTAAAGGATATCGCCCGTCGCGGTGGTTTCCAGCGGCAGCAAGAGGTCGGGTCCAAGGCGGACCCTCCCGGCTTCGGCCCGGCCGGGCAGAAGGTTCATCGCGGGCGAGCCGATGAAGCCTGCGACAAAGGCGTTGACGGGGCGGTCATAAAGTTCGAGCGGGGCGCCTGCCTGTTCCAGCCTCCCGGCGCGCATGACCACGATGCGGTCGGCCATCGTCATCGCCTCGATCTGATCATGGGTGACGAAGATCGAGGTTGAGGCCAGGCGTTCATGCAGGGCGCGGATTTCGGCGCGCATCTGCACCCGAAGCGCCGCATCGAGGTTCGACAGCGGCTCGTCGAAAAGAAACACGGCCGGGTGACGCACGATCGCGCGGCCCATCGCAACCCGCTGGCGCTGGCCACCCGAAAGCTGCTTTGGCATCCGGTCCAGATAGGGGGTCAGGCCCAGGATCTCGGCGGCCTCGGTCACGCCGCGTTCGATCTCGGTCTTCGTCGTCCCGCGGAGTTTCAGCGAGAAGGCCATGTTTTCGCGCACCGACATATGCGGGTAAAGCGCATAGTTCTGGAACACCATCGCGATGTCGCGTTCCTTGGGTTCAACCTCATTCACCACGCGCCCCGCGATCGATACGGTGCCCGAGGTGATTTCCTCGAGCCCCGCGATCATCCGCAGAAGGGTGGATTTGCCGCAGCCGGACGGGCCGACCAGCGCCACGAACTCGCCGTCGGCCACGTCAAAGCTGATGCCATGCATCACCTTCGTCGTGCCGTAAGCTTTGGTCAGTTCTCTTATGGATACCTCAGCCAAGGCGGTTCCCTCTTTTGGCAAGCTGGCGGATCTTCGTCCGGTGCTCGATCTGTCTACTTCAGCACGACAACCTTGGTCAGGTGGCGCGGTGTTTCCGTGTCGATGCCCTTGAGCACGGCGACGTGCTCGCCCAGAATCTGGAGCGCGGGAAGGGCGGCAAGAGCTGCGGCGGGGCCGGTGATGCCAAGCTCGATCACGAGATCGCCGGGGCCATTGATGCCGATGACGCGGGCCCCTTTTGCCTGCACATCGGCGGCGACCTTCGCCTCTTCGTCGCGCGTGTCGTCCGAGTAGAGCACGACCACCACGGATTTCCCGTCGATCAACGAGATCGGGCCGTGACGGTATTCCAGCGGGTGGAAGGCCTGACTGTAGGAAATGCTCATCTCCTGCAGTTTCAGCGACCCCTCGGTCGCGATGCCATAGTTCACCCCTGCGCCAAGATAGACGAAGTGGCTGCGGTCCTGCAGGATCGCTTTCGCGCCCGCGTCCATCTGCTGAAGGCCCCGCTGGGCGGCTGCCACTGCCGCATCCGGAAGAACCATCCCCGCCAGACGCAGCCCGCCAAGGAACATCAGGCTTGCCGAGACCGACATCACGATCCCTTCGGCCGGATCGGACGGCAGAAAGAGCCCGCGATCCGCGGCGCTCAGGACGGTCGAGTTGCTCTCGCACGAGATCGCGAGCGTGGCCCACCCCCTCGCGCGGCTCGTCTCGAGCGCCTGAATCGTCTCGGTGGTGGTGCCGGACCGCGACAGACCGATCACCAGAATGTCAGAGAAATCAGCCAGATAGCTTTCCGGTCGGCGCGCCCATTCCGCGCCGGGCACCGCGACGGCTTGCTGGCCATGCGCGTTGAAGGCGCAAGCCAGGGACTGCGCGAGATAATAGGATGTTCCACATCCGGTCAGCACGATGACACGCGCTTTGGCCAATTGGACCGGTTGGTGCAAAGCCTTCGTCCAATAGGGAAACTGATTGCGGATAACGGTTTCGGTCATCGAGGCCATGGTGCTCTCTTTCAGTTATTTGCTCGCCCCAGCCATCAGGCCCTGGACGAGGAAGCGGTTGAGGAAAAGGACGAGGATCGCTGGCGGAACGATGGCGACCATGCCGGCCGCATTCATCAATCCGTAGTCGACGAAGTTGCGTGTCACGAATTCGGGGATCAGCACGGTCAGGGGCTTAGTCGCCAAGGTGGGAGAGAACACCAGCGGCACCATGAACTGACCCCAGGCGGACAGAAACGTCAGGATCGCGCAGGCGACGATGCCAGGGCCCGCAAGCGGCAGGACGATCCGGATCAGGGTGTAGAGCTTGCTTGCTCCATCAAGCCAGGCCGCCTCTTCCAGCGACAAGGGCATCGCCTGATAGACCGAGCGCATCAGCCAGAGCGCCAGCGGAAGGAAGGCCGAGACATAGATCAGCGTCACGCAGGTGTAGGTGTCGATCAACCCGGCGCTGATCATCATGCGGTAAAGCGGGATCATCACGGTGTAGGCCGGGACGGCCAGCGTCGCCACGACCACCACGAAGAGGGCGTCCCGCCCCGGGAACCTCAGGCGGACGAAGGCCCAGGCTCCGAAAGCCGCGATGATCACGGTAACGACGGTTGCGACAAGCGAGGTGATCAGGCTGTTGATCAAGGCGCGCGAGAACTGCGGCCAGACCGACTGCACTTCGTTGCCCTGCGAGGTGGAGGTCGCGCCGAAAAGCTTGGCGTAATTGTCCAGCGAAAGGTGCTGTGGCCAAAGGTGCAGGCTGCCCGAGACAAGGTCTGTCGGCGGTGTCAGGCTGGTGACCAGCGACCAGTAGACCGGGCCCAGCGACCACAGCAACAGGAGCACCACCCCGAGCCCGAGCCCGACCCGGCCCAGCATCTTCTTCGCAGCGCGGCCGGTCATCATTCGAACCTCGTTTCGCGGTAGACCCGCAGCACATAGATCGCCGAAACCGCCAGCGACGCGACCATTGCCAGGATCGACAGCGCCATGCCCGCGGAAAGCTTCAGGTTCTGAAAGGCGGTGATATAGGTCTGGATCATGATCGACCTCGTATCGGTCGAGGTGCCGTTCAGGATCCAGGCTTCGTCAAAGAGGTTGATCGCGAACACCGTCGATTGCGACAGGGCGATGGCCAGACCCGGAGCGATCAATGGCAGGGTGATGCTGCGCAATCGCTGCCATGCCGTCGCGCCGTCCAGCTTTGACGCTTCGTAAAGCTCGGCCGGAATGGATTGCAGGGCCGCCAGCAAGATGATTGCCGTCAGGGGCATCATCCGCCAGGCATGAACCAGCGAGATCAGAAACAGTGCGGTGGCGCGGTTGTTGAACCAGACCTGGTTTTCGTGGATCAGCCCGACACTCTTCAAGGCTCCGTTCAGCAGGCCATAGCTGGGATTGTAGATCCACATCCAGATGACGGCGTTCACGACCGGCGGAAGGCACCAGGGCAGCACCACGGCGGCCAGCAGCCAGCGCCGCCCGCGCGTGATCCGGTTGAGAAGCAACGCCGCCATCAGGCCGCCGATGGTCTCGATCAGGACGGCCAGCACGACATAGGCGCTTGTCGTTCCCCATGCGGTCAGGACGGTGCGATTGCTGAACAGGTTGGTGTAATTCGTCAGCCCGACAAAGGGGGTTCCCTGTTTCATCGGGTCGATCCGGTAGAAACTGTCGAGGAAGGTCGAGATGAGGGGCAGGATGACCAGCCCCCCCATGATCAGAATGACGGGGAAAGCCAGGATCAGCCCCAGCCACCCATCTCGCGAAAGGCGGGGCCGTCTTGATCGGATCTCTGACATCGCCCTGGCCCCGCCTTCGCCGTTACTGCTGCGCTCTTGCGGCCGTGTCGGCGATCTGCTTCACGGCATCGGCCACGCTGATCTGGCCCTTGGCGGCCGCGTTCAGGGCGGTCTGGACTGCACCCGAAAACTCCGGATACCAGCTCGGGGTGCCCTGCGCGAACAGCGGCTCGGCGACGGCCGCCTGGGCCGCAAGCACATCCCCATCCCTCAGCGTGCCGTCCTTGCCCAACTGGGCCAGAACCGATGTGCGGGTCGGCAGGATGCCCAGCAACTTGTAGTTGGCGATCATGACGTCGGGCTTCATCATCCAGTTCAGGAACGTCGCCATCTGGTCCTTGTTCGTCGCCGACACCGGAATGCCGATCGCCTCGGGAAGGCCGAACGAGCGCGACGTGCCGGTCACGTTCGGCATCAGAGCGGCATGGGCATCCCCTGCCACCTGCGACTTCGCCGGATCGGCATAGACGGCAAGGATGCCTGCCTGCCCGGCGAGGTCGAACGTCACCTTGCCGGCCTTGAACGCCTCCTGGACCTCGGTGTCCTTCAGACCCGTCGCCGCCGGGTCGATCAGCCCCTCTTTCAGCGCGTTGACTTCGAATTCCATCGCCTTGTAACCGGCGGAGGTCGGGTCGACGAACAGCGGGTTGAATTTGGCATCGAACAGATCGCCGCCGAAGGCCTTGGTCAGCAGATACCAGGCGGTGGCGGAGCCTTCGGTTGCGGAAAGCGGCAGCCCGATCGGGTACTGCGCCGCGCCCTTGGCCTTGACGGCGCGCGCAGCGGCCAGAAGCTCGTCCATCGTCTTCGGCACGGCCACGCCGGCCGCGTCAAGATGCGCCTTGTTGTAGATCATGACGCGGAAGTCGTTGCTGTAGGGAATGCCAAGCAGCTTGCCGTCATAGGTGAAGATCGCCGCGGTCGGAATGTCGGCCATGACATCGGGCTTCACCACGCCGGCAAGATCGTCATACCAGCCTGCCGATCCGAACTGACCAACCCAGCTCCAGTCAAGCTCGGTTCCGCTGGCAGGCGCGGTGTGGGCCACCATCGAGGTCACGATCTTCGTGTGGATCTCGTCCCAGCCCAGCGTCTGGGTATCCAGCTTTCCGCCGGTTTCAGCGGTGTATTGGTCCGTCATCGCTTTCGGAAGTGTGCCCCAAGGCGGCAACAGAAGCGACAGCGCACCATCGGCCCAGGCTGCCGACGCAAGACCGAAGCTCAGGGGAACCGCCGCGGCAGTCATCAGGAAAGAACGTCTTTTCATTTTGTTACCTCTCTGTTTTCAGTGCAGTTTTCGTCGTCAGTGATCGGTCAAGGTTGGCCAGGAAGGCATCATCGACCACCCACCTTGCGGATCGGGCCGCATGCAGAATGGCGCCGCCGACGGGGGGAAGGCATGGGGGAACCGGTTCCAGCCCCATCATGCCCGCGACCGATCTTCGCAGGGCCAGATCGTCGAACACCCCGCCCGCATAGCTCCACCGCAACGGCAAGGTAGCGCCGGAGGCCCGCGCGGCGGCATGCCCAAGTTCGGACAGATGCGTGGCCGCCTGAAACATGAGGGCTTGCGCATCGGCGTCGCCGTTTCGGGAAAGCGCGGAAACATGGAGTGCGATCGAGGCGATGCCCGAACGGGGCTGCGCCAGATCATGGGCCCACCCGATCAGATCGGCCCCCGCGATCCCGAGGGCGCCCAGGATTGCTTCGGCGAAGGCGGCCGACGGCCGACGCCCGTCCAAGTCTCGACTGACGAGGGAAAGGGCCTCGCGTCCAATCCAATAGGCCGAACCTTCATCGCCGAACGCCGGGCCCCAGCCGCCGGTCCGGGCGATGCCTTTCGCCCCGCGAGCCCAGGCCATCGACCCTGTTCCGGCGAGGATCAGCACACCTTCCTTTCCGCCGAGCGCGCCTTCGAAGGCGACAGCAACGTCGTTCAGTACCTGCGTGCGAGGGCCGAACAGACCGGCGGCAAAGACGCTCTGGCGGTCCGAAATCCCGGGGATCTCGCCATGAAACGGAAGGCCGAGCGTTGCGGCCTCGACCGCGCCGAAGGGGGCGGTCAAATCCCTCAGTTGCTCTTCCCATCGGGCATTCGTGGTCGGGTCAAGCCCTTGGCAGGATCGCAGGCCGACCACGGTGCCAGACCTGTCGGCCACGGCCGCAATCGTCTTGGTTCCGCCACTGTCGAGGCCCAGAACGCGGTTCATCACGGCGCGCCCGTTACCGTCAGGGTGCAACCGAGATCGCGCAGCCGCAGCCGCCAATCGGCATCAAGTCGGGCATCGGTAATGACATGCGTGCGTGACCCGACCGCCGCGACATGATAGGTCAGCCGACGCCCGAACTTGTCTGCGTCGGCCAGAACGATCGGTTTGTCGGTGCGCGCCAGCATGTGGCGATTGATCCGCGCCTCCTGTTCGTCCGAGCTGTAGACCTCGGCATCCGGCGAGATGGCCCCGACGCCCAGAAACAGTTGATCGAACCACAGCCTGTCAAGCGCGTCTTCGGCAAGCGCGCCAACCATCGAGGCATTCTGGGCGCGCAGCGTCCCGCCCAGCAGCGTGACCGAGAGATCGGCCACCGGCATCAGAACCTGCGCCACGCTCAGGCAGTTGGTGAAAACCCTCAGCTTGATCGGGTGCAGCTTCAGGCGCCGCGCCAGTTGGAGGACGGTCGTGCCCGCATCCAGAAAGACCGCCGTGTCGGCGCGCAACATCTGATAGGCGGCCTCGCCGATGGCGCGTTTGAACGGCAGGTTGATCTGTTCCCGGCTTTCAAACGCGACCTCGGCGCCCGAGGCTTCGGCGATCTGCGCCCCGCCGTGCGTGCGCACGATGGCCCCTGCGGCCTCCAGTGCAAGAAGATCGCGCCGCACCGTCGGCTCGGAAACACCGACCGCTTCGGCGATCTCGCCGATCGAAGAATACCCTTTGGCAAACAGATGCTGCCGAATTGCCGTCGCCCGGTCGATCTTCATGGCTGAGCCGATTCCCCCCTTTGGCGAAATCATATGAAACGCCCGTTAGATCAGTGTCAATCAAGAACATGATCGTTTGTGATTGCCATGCTGAAAATGTGGTGCCATAAATTCAATCCTGATCAAGGAGGGTCCGATGACCACGTCCACGCTGCTCACCCTTGCCCGGTCCCGTCGCGCCGGGCGGCCCGTCGGGATCACGTCGGTCTGTTCGGCCCATCCCGAGGTCATCGGGGCGGCGCTGGCCCTCGGGCGGCGCGAAGGCAAGGAGGTGCTGATCGAGGCGACCTGCAATCAGGTCAATCACGAGGGCGGCTACACCGGGATGCGGCCCGCCGATTTCCGTCAGTTCGTCGAGAAGATCGCCGCGGATGAAGGGTTCGACCGGGCCCGGTTGATCCTCGGGGGCGATCATCTGGGGCCGAACCCGTGGAAACATCTCGGCGCCGTCGCGGCGATGGAACGGGCATCCACGATGGTGGCGGCCTATGCCGAGGCCGGGTTCGAGAAGATCCACCTTGATGCCAGCATGTCCTGCGCCGACGATCCGACCCCGCTTCCCGACCCGGTGATCGCCGCACGCAGCGCCAGGCTGGCAGTGGTGGCGGAACGCCATGCAAGCGGCGCGGCGCCGGTCTATGTGATCGGAACCGAAGTGCCGATCCCCGGCGGCGCGCTGGAGGAGGTCGAGCACCTTGCCGTGACGTCCCCTGACGCCGCGCGCGAGACGGTGAACATTCACCGCGACGCCTTCGACCGCGAAGGCATCGGCCACGCCTTCACGCGGGTTGTCGGGCTCGTGGTCCAGCCGGGCGTGGAATTCGGAAACGAGAATGTCGTGGCCTATGATCCGCCCGCGGCCAAGGCGCTGGTGGCTGTTCTGGGCGACCTACCTCTGGTGTTCGAGGCCCATTCGACCGACTACCAGACCCCGGAGGCCCTGGCGGCCCTCGTCCGGGACGGTTTTGCCATTCTGAAGGTCGGGCCGGCCCTGACCTTCGCGCTGCGCGAAACGCTTTATGGACTTGACCACATCGCCGACCACCTGTTCGGAAATCGCTCCGCCACGCTGCGCGACACGATGGAACGGCTGATGCTCGACAAGCCGGCGAACTGGGAGAAATACTATCCGGGCACGGCCCTGCATCAGCGCCTTCAACGGCATTTCAGCTATTCTGACCGCATCCGCTATTACTGGAACGAGGATATCGCCAGGAAGGCCGTCGCCGCGCTGCTGGCATTGTTTGGCGACACAGCGGTTCCCGAACCGTTGATTTCGCAATACCTCGGCGCCTCCTATGCGCAGGTGATGACGGGCGCCTCAGCCCCGACCGCCCGCAGCCTGATCCGCACATCCCTGATACGCGTGCTGTCGGATTACAGCGCCGCGTGCGGGCAGCCTGCGTCAGCGTGACTGTGAGTTACCCCCCGAAAACTGGACAGTGACGGAAGCTGCGATCTCAACGCTGCTGGTCTCCAGGAACGAGGAGATCAGAACATGTCGAAAATCAGGAACCACGACGCGGCGTTCAAGGCGCGGGTGGCGTTCGGTCTGCTGCCGGTTTCGTGGCCACGAAGAGAGGATCATGACCAAGGAACTGGAGATTGCAGATGACGAGACGGAAGTTCAGCCGTGAGTCCAAGATCAAGGCTGTGAGGCTGGTGACGGAGCGGCAAGGGCCAAGGCCGTCGGACGATCAGGCTCAGGACGCCTTCATCGGGCGGCGGCCTTCGGTTTTCGGACGCGTGAGGATTGGCCAGTAGACCACCGCAAACCCTGCGAAGGCCGCGATCCAGGCGCAGGCGGCAAGGTGGAGGGGCCAAGTCTGCTCGGGCAAGGCACCTGCCGCAAACCGCGCCAGAACGGCGACGATCAGGCTGGCGTAGATCGCCGTGATCGGCAGGGTGGCGTGCAGGGGCCGCCCGGCGTGGCCAAGGCTGGCGCGGGTCATCACCGCAAGCGTCATCAGCCCGACCGCCCCGGCCATCCAGACATGCTGCGCGGCGGGGCCCATTGCCGGCAGAAAGGCTCCGGCTGCCACGGCGAAGAACCCCAGCGGCACACAGGCATATCCGGCGTGCAGCACCCAGACCAGCGCCTCGGCCCCGGTATGCCTGCCGGACCAGCGCGACAGCCGCCAGGCCTGTGCCACGCCTGCCACGGCGCAACTGGCCGCCGTGAATCGCTGCTCGGGCCAGAAGATCCAGATGCCCAGCGCCACCGCAGTCAGCGCCAGAACCACGCCATCGCTGCGGCCAAAGGGCACCGGCAGGGCCGGGTTGCGGCGCTGCGCCAGCCAGTTGCGGGTGAAACTCGGCACGATGCGGCCGCCGATCAGCGAGATCAGCAGCACGGCAACCGCAAGGCCCAGGCGCAGGGCGATCCCTTTGGCCGGATAGCCGCCCTGTGCCGCCTCAAGATGATAAAGCCCGTTCGCCAGGGTCATGCCCAGCAGCAGGCCAAGAACGGGCAGGTTCTTCCAGTTGCGCCCGGCCGCAACCTCGCGGGCCAACGCGGCGAACAGCGCCACCGGGAAGGCGAGGTCGACGATGGCCACCAGGCCCCAGGGCAGCAGCGCCGAGGTGGCGACCGCCACCCGCCCCGCCAGCCACAGGCCGGCCAGCACCGCCAGCGGTCGGCCGACGATCGGCAGACGCCCGGTCCAGTTCGGCACCGCGGTCAACAGGAACCCCGCCAGCACCGCCCCGAGATAGCCGAACAGAAACTCGTGCGCGTGCCACGAGACCGGGTCGAAGGCGGTCGGCACCACGTCGTGGCCGGTCAACATCACGATCCAGAGCACCATCGCGACTGCCGCCCAAATGGACCCCAGCAGAAAGAACGGGCGGAAGCCGCAGCTCAGGATCGCGTGGCCGGTCCAGGCGCGCATCCGGTCGGCAGAGGTGGTCATGGCTGCTCTTTCGGGGGGTGAATGCCGGTCTCGGTCACGATGACCTGCATCGGAATGTCATGGGGTTGCGGGAGAATCGTGGGCAGGCGGGCGGCATCCAGACCCACGCCGATCGCGAAGGGGCGCGGCGACAGGGCGGCCAGCGTGCGGTCGAAGTAGCCGCCGCCGTAGCCCAGCCTGTAGCCCCCCGCATCCCAGCCCACCACGGGGGCGAGCGTGGCGTCGGGCTGAACCTCTGGCCCCTCGGCGGGGACGAGGATGTTCCAGAAGCCGCGTTCCATCCTTGTGTCCGGTGTCCACGGGCGGAAGATCAGCGGGGCGCCACGGGTCGCCACAATAGGCAGGGCGGCCTGCGCGCCACGGGCGAGCAGACCGGAAAGCCATGCGCGCAGGTCCAGTTCGGCCTTGATCGGCCACCATGCGGAAATCGTCAGGCCTTGCAGCGAGGCAAACCGATCCGCCAGCAATCGGTCAAGATGGCCCGCAATGGCATGAGAGGCCCGTTGCCGCGCCTCGACCGCCATCGCCGCACGGTCGGCAAGCAGCCGCTGGCGCTCGGCCGCGCGCCAGCGTGCGACATCGCGGGCCTGTTCGGGATCGACATCGGCCGGGTCGAACATGGACGCGAGGCAAGGCGGCGAGGCGGGGGGGGGCGTGCCGGTCATGATCCGCCCCCTGCGGATGGCCGCGTCATCCCGTTCAGGCGCGCAAGGGCCACCTGCGCCTCGGTCAGGATGCTGGCGATGCGGTCGGCGGCGCCGGGCAGGGTGTCGATCAGCGCGGCGCCCTGACCGGCATAGGCCGCCATCGCCTCCAGATTGCCGGTCGTGGTGCGCAGGGGCGAGTCGGTGCTGTACTTCAGCAGGGGGCGGCCCTCGTCCCATGCGATCACCTCGCGCGGCAGGCGGTCGGGGTGGTGGCCCATCAGGCTGTGGCCAAGCGCCTCGGTCACCGAATTGCGGATCACCCGGACCGGTGAATTGGGTGGCCAGTTCAGCGCAAAGGCGTCGGTGAAGACGGTATCCTCGGCCGCTGCACCAATCACCCGCGCCTTGTGGTCGTCATGCGCGAAGGACTCTTTGGTCGCCAGAAACGCCGTACCGCAGTGGATGCCCTGCGCGCCCAGGGCCACCGCGGCAATCAGGCTCGCCCCGGTGGCAAAGCCGCCCGAAGCGATGATGGGCAAAGACGAAGCACGGGCCACCTGTTCCACCAGAACAAGGCTTGCAACCGTGCCGTGGACATGGCCGCCCGCCTCGACCCCTTGCACGATCAGCACATCGGCCCCGGCCGCCTCTGCCGCCTTGGCCGCGGCAAGCGAACCCACCTGGTGCAACACCAGACAGCCCGCCGCCTTGGCCCGCGCCACGGCTTCAGGCACGACATCCCAGAAAAAGCACATCGCCGGCACGGCGCGGTCAAAGCAGACCTGCAACTCGGCTTCCAGCAGCGCCGGATCGGTGGCGGCGGGGATCAGGTTCACGGCAAAGGGGCGCGAGGTTCCGGCCCGCACCGCGTCAATCTCCTGCCCGATTAGCGCCGGAGATTCCCGCACCATGCCAAGGATGCCGTACCCTCCGGCCTGCGCCACCGCGACCACAAGATCAGACCGCGCCACCCCGCCCATCCCGGCCAGCAGGATCGGCACATCACAGCCCAGAAGCGAACAGACGGGGGTGTGCAAGCGATGGTTGGACATGTGATCTCTCCGGTTCAGGCGTTGCGGCTGAAGCTGGGCAGGCGGGCCCGCGCGGCGATCGTTGCCGCGTTGCCGCGCGCGGGAAGAATGGTCATGTGGATCAAGCTGGCGGTCCGCTTGGCCAAGACCGGGGCCCGCATCGGGGCCACGCGCACGCGGCCGCAAAAGCCCTGCCCACGGCACTCCTTGACACAGCGGGCGGGCATCGCGTCATCCGGTTCGGTGTGCCGCGTCATGTCGGCGGGCACGGCCGGGCGGGCACGGGGCGAGTTCGGACTGACTGCGGCGTCGGTCATCGGCAGCGTCCTTCCGGCAGCTTGCCAGAGGGATAGACTCATTGAATAGGTATTGTAAATGCCCATTCGATCCAACGCCGCCCGACCTCTTGACCGGTTTCGGGCGGCCGGTGTCCGGCGAACGCACTGTGTCACATCGACAGATCGTCGATCAGCGGCGTCGGCTTGGCCAGACTGATCAGGTCTGCCGGGTCGGAAATCCGCACGGTGCTACCCTCGATCACGACGCCGTAAGCTTGCAAAGCCTTGAAGGCGCGCGACAGATTTTCCGGTGTCATGCCCAGAAAGGATGCCAATCGGCGCTTTTCAATCGTCAGGTCGAAGGCGGCTGGCGCCCCTGCGGCGGTGTATTTGCGGACCAGAAAGTTGGCCAGACGCTCAACCGAGGTGCGCAGCTTCAGGTTCTTGGTCTGCTTGACCACCCCCCGGTAGCAATTGGCAAGTTCGGTGACGACCGCGCGGGCAAAGGCCGCGTCCTCGTCAAACACCGCCCGCACGTCAACCGAGGGCAACAGGATGATCCGGGTCTTTTCCAGCGTCCGCCCCGACATCAGATAGGGCGCGGTGCGGATTGTGGCCGCCAGAATGAAGGTGGAAATCGGGCGCACCGTCGCCATGCAGGTTTCCCGACCGTTCCATTCCGCGAACAGTTCGACGCTGCCATCGATGACCACATGCAGAAAGTCGCTGGGGTCGCCTTCCGAGATCAACTCGATCTGTGGGGGGAAGTTCTGCACATAGGCGCCGCGCGTCAGCGTGTCGAAGTTCGCCTCAGCCATATCCCGAAACAGCGGCAAGGACCGGATCAGAGGAGTTTCGGCTGATCGCACTGCGGCTCTCTTTCGTTCGCGCTTGATTATTATCAAGTTCATGGCCGAAAATCGTCCGCCTGTCACTTGCTATCTGGCCATGTCCGGCTTGACGGCTTTGGCGACGAGGCTAGAACTTTGTCATTTTTTAATTTATTTCAGACACTTAGACAAAATTATTGACCTAAATCAAATCGGCCCGCCCGTGTGGGGGTCATGCCCTCTTCAAATCTGGACCAAGGGGGATGGCATGCAAGCCACAAGCACCGTCACATCAATCGACCAAAGCCGCGCGCTGACGCTCAGCACCGTGGCCTTCACCGCCTGTTTCGCGGTCTGGACGATCTTTTCCATCATCGGCGTGGCGATCAAGGCTGAACTGGGCCTGAACGAGTTCGAGTTCGGCCTGCTGGTTGCCACGCCAATTCTGACCGGGTCGCTCACTCGGCTGTTTCTCGGCGTGTGGACCGAGAAATATGGCGGTCGCATCGTGTTTTCCTTGCAGATGCTGCTGGCGGCGGTTGCGACATGGCTGCTGACCTTTGCCCATACCTATCCGATGTATCTGGTGGCCGCCCTGGGCGTCGGCCTTGCGGGTGGATCCTTCATCATCGGGGTCGCCTATGTCTCGCGCTGGTATCCGGTGGGCAGGCAGGGCACGGCGCTGGGGATCTTCGGCGCGGGCAACGTGGGGGCCGCGGTCACGAAGTTCGTGGCCCCGTTCGTCATGGTGGCCTACGGCTGGCATGGGGTCGCCAATGTCTGGGCGATCGGCCTTGCGCTGATGGGCGTGATCTTCTTCCTCTTTGCCAAGGATGACCCGGAACTGGTGGCCCGCCGCAAATCCGGCGTCAAGGCGCCCACGCTGGCAGAGCAGTTCGCGCCCCTGGCGAACCTTCAGGTCTGGCGCTTCTCGCTTTACTACTTCTTCGTGTTCGGCGGGTTTGTGGCGCTGGCGCTGTGGCTGCCGCACTACCTGATCAGCGTTTATGGCGTGGATGTTGAAACGGCGGGCATGTCGGCCGCGACCTTCAGCCTGTCGGCCAGCCTGTTCCGCGCCTATGGCGGCCATCTGAGCGATCGGTTCGGCGCGCGGACGGTGATGTACTGGACCTTCGGCTTCGCGCTTGTCCTGCTGCTCATGCTGTCCTATCCGCCGACGGATTACGTCATTCAGGGCAAGGACGGCCCGATCGCCTTTTCGACCCAGATGGAGCAATGGCCCTTCGTGGCGACGCTGTTTGTGCTGGGCTTCTTTCTCAGCCTTGGCAAAGCGGCGGTGTTCAAGCACGTCCCGGTCTACTACCCCAACCATGTGGGCGCCGTGGGCGGTCTGGTGGGCATGATCGGCGGCCTGGGCGGCTTTGTCCTGCCGATCACCTTTGGCGTTCTTCTGGATGTGACCGGCATCTATACCAGCTGTTTCATGCTGCTGTTCGGCATCGTCGCCATCGCCATGATATGGATGCACCTGTCGATCCGCGCGATGGAGCGGACGGCGCAAGGCGCGGCACTGGACCGCCTGCCGGAATTCCCCGAAATGCAGGCCATCCACCAGCCCGGCATCACCACGATGCCGCGCGTGCTGACCGAGTGGCGCCCCGAGGACAAGGCGTTCTGGGAGGCGGACGGTCGCAGGATTGCCCGGCGCAACTTGTGGATCTCGATCCCGGCGCTGCTTCTGGCGTTCTCGATCTGGATGGTCTGGTCGGTTGTGGTGGCCAAGCTGCGCTCCATCGGCTTTGCCTTCACGCCCGAACAGTTGTTTTGGCTGGCGGCGCTTCCGGGGCTGAGCGGTGCCGCCCTCCGGATCTTCTACAGCTTTCTGGTGCCGATCTTTGGCGGACGGCTTTGGACCACACTTTCGACCGCCTCGCTGCTGATCCCCGCCGTCGGAATCGGCTATGCGGTGCAGAACCCGCACACCCCCTTTCTGATCTTTCTGGTGCTGGCGCTGCTCTGCGGCCTTGGCGGCGGCAACTTTGCCTCGTCGATGGCCAACATCTCCTATTTCTTCCCCAAAGCGGAAAAGGGCAACGCGCTGGCGCTGAATGCGGGTCTGGGCAATCTGGGCGTGTCGGTCATGCAGTTCCTGGTGCCCATCATCATCACCGCGGGCGTGTTCGGCGCGCTGGGTGGTCAGCCGCAGACCATGACGGCGGGTGGCCAGCTTTGGATGCAGAACGCGGGCTTTGTCTGGGTGCCGTTCATCATTGCCGCCACGGTTGCGGCCTGGCTTGGCATGAATGACATTGCCGACGCCAGGGCCAGCTTTGCCGAACAGGCCATCATCTTCAGCCGCAAGCACAACTGGCTGATGTGCATCCTGTACACCGGCACCTTCGGCAGCTTCATCGGCTATTCCGCAGGCTTCCCCTTGCTGAGCAAGCTGATGTTCCCCGACGTCAACGCGCTGCAATACGTGTTCCTCGGCCCGCTGGTCGGCGCGCTGAGCCGGGCCGGAACGGGCTGGGTCTCTGACCGGTTCGGCGGCGGGCGGGTGACCTTCTGGACCTTCATCGGCATGATCATCGCGGTGTTCGGCGTGATCAGCTTCCTTCCCTCGGCAGGCGGGGCGGGCAGTTTCTGGGGCTTCTTCGGCTGTTTCATGGTGATGTTCTTCCTGACCGGGGTCGGCAACTCTTCGACCTTCCAGATGATCCCGATCATCATGGGCCGCGAGATTCCGCGCCTGATGCCAAAGCTGGGCCGCGAGGATCAACAGCGCCAGGCCGGCCGCGAAGGTGCCGCGATCATCGCCTTCACCAGCGCGATCGCAGCCTTCGGCGCCTTCTTCATCCCCAAGGCCTATGGCAGTTCCATCGCGATGACCGGCAGCCCGGTGGCGGCGCTGTGGGCGTTCCTTGCCTTCTACGTCCTTTGCCTGGTGCTGACCTGGGCCTTTTACACCCGGCGCGGCGGCCTGCTGCACGACATCGAACATGGCCGGGGCGCAAGCGCCTCTGCGCAATCCGTCTGAGCCCGAGGGACAAAGCCATGAGCCATCTTCTGGACCGCTTGAATTTCTTCCAGTCCAAGGAACTTGAACAGTTTGCCGACGGTCACGGCCAAGTCACGCGTGAGAACCGCGATTGGGAGGATGTCTACCGCAACCGCTGGCGGCATGACAAAATCGTGCGCTCGACCCACGGGGTGAACTGCACCGGGTCCTGCAGTTGGAAAATCTACGTCAAATCCGGCATCGTGACATGGGAGACGCAGCAGACCGATTACCCGCGCACCCGCGCCGGCATGCCCAACCACGAACCGCGGGGCTGCGCGCGCGGAGCGTCCTACAGCTGGTATCTTTACTCCGCCAACCGGGTGAAAAACCCGCTGATCCGGGGCCGTCTGATGCGCGAGTGGCGCAAGCTTCGCGCCACGATGGCACCGGTCGCCGCCTGGGCCGCGCTGCAAGGCGACCCCAAGGCGCGGGCGTCCTATGTGCAGACCCGTGGCAAGGGCGGCTTTGTGCGCGCCACATGGGACGAAGCGACCGAGATCATTGCCGCAGCCAACGCCTACACCACCAAGACCTACGGCCCCGACCGCGTCTTCGGCTTCTCGCCGATTCCGGCGATGTCGATGGTCAGCTATGCGGCGGGCAGCCGCTATCTGTCGCTGCTGGGCGGCACCTGCATGTCCTTCTACGACTGGTATTGCGATCTGCCGCCCGCCAGCCCGCAGACCTGGGGCGAACAGACCGATGTGCCGGAATCGGCGGATTGGTACAACGCGGGGTTCCTGCTTCTGTGGGGGTCGAACGTGCCGCAGACCCGCACCCCCGACGCGCATTTCTACACCGAGGCGCGCTATCGCGGCGCGCGCTCTGCGGTGATCTGCCCCGATTATTCCGAGGCGGCCAAGTTCGGTGACATCTGGCTGGCCCCGCAGGCGGGCACGGACGCGGCGCTTGCGATGGCGATGGGCCATGTGATCCTGCGCGAGTATCACCTTGACCGGCAGGCCGAGTATTTCGAGGATTACGCCCGCCGATATACCGACATGCCCCTGCTGGTGCGACTGGACGAACAGAACGGCCACCTTGTGCCGGGCCGCCAACTGCGCGCCGACGACTTCGACGGCGCCTTGGGCGAGGCGAACAATCCCGGCTGGAAAACCGTTGCCTTTGACGAAACCTCGGGCACCGTCGTGGCGCCCAACGGTTCTGTCGGGTTTCGCTGGGGCGAGACGGGCAAGTGGAATCTGGAACAGCGCGCCAAGGGGGTCGAGGCCAACCTGCAGTTGAGCCTGATCCTCGAAGGCGACCATGACACGGTCGTCGGGGTCGATTTCCCCTACTTCGGCGGTCAGGCCACCCCCAATTTCGTGAAATGCGACCACCCGGATGTGCTGACCCGCAACGTGCCCGCCAAACGCCTGACGCTGGCCAATGGCGAAACCGCACTGGTGGCGACGGTGTTCGACCTGTTGTGCGCCAATTACAGCCTGGATCGCGGTCTGGGCGGTGCGGCGGTGGCCAAGACCTATGACCAGGACGAACCCTATACCCCGGCCTGGGCGGAAAAGATCACCGGCGTGCCTGCCGATCAGATCATCGCCGTCGCCCGCGCCTTTGCCGACAACGCCGAAAAGACGCGTGGCAAGTCGATGGTGATCCTCGGCGCCGGTCTGAACCACTGGTATCACATGGACATGGCTTACCGCGGCATCATCAACATGCTGGTGATGTGCGGCTGCATCGGTCAAGAGGGCGGCGGCTGGTCGCATTACGTCGGTCAGGAAAAGCTGCGCCCGCAAACCGGCTGGGCCCCGCTTGCCTTCGCGCTCGACTGGAACCGCCCGCCGCGCCAGATGAACGCGACCAGCGCCTGGTATGCCCACACCGATCAGTGGCGTTATGAAACTTTGCGCGCCTCGGAAATCCTGTCGCCCACCGCCCCTGACGGGGCTTGGGACGTCAGCCTGATCGACTACAACATCCGGGCTGAACGGATGGGCTGGCTGCCGTCTGCCCCGCAATTGAAAACCAACCCGCTGGTGGTGGCCAAACAGGCCAAGGCGGCGGGCAAGGACATTCCCGCCTTTGTGGCCGACAGTCTGAAATCCGGCGCCTTGCAGATGTCCTGCGAAGACCCCGACGCGCCGGAAAACTGGCCGCGCAACCTGTTCGTCTGGCGGTCAAACCTGCTGGGATCGTCGGGCAAGGGGCATGAGTATTTCCTCAAGCACCTTCTGGGCACCCAGCACGGCGTGCTGGGCCATGATCTGGGTGAAGAGGGCGGCGTGATGCCCACCGAGGCGAAGTGGCACAAGGAAGCCCCGGAGGGCAAGCTTGACCTTCTGGTGACGATCGACTTCCGCATGTCCACCACCTGCGTCTATTCCGATATCGTGCTGCCCACCGCCAGCTGGTACGAGAAGGACGACCTCAACACCTCGGACATGCATCCCTTCATCCACCCGCTGCAAGCGGCGGTGGACCCGGCTTACGAGTCGAAATCGGACTGGGAGATTTTCAAATCCATCGCCCGGAAGTTCTCGGAAGTTGCCCCCGAAGTCTTGGGCGTGGAAACCGACATCGTGCAACTGCCGCTGCTGCATGACACCGCCGGGGAACTCGCGCAGCCGCATGTGAAGGACTGGAAGAAAGGCGAATGCGACCTTGTTCCCGGCAAGACCGCACCGAACTTTATCGCGGTGGAGCGGGATTATCCAAACCTTTACAAGAAGTTCGTGGCTGTCGGGCCGTTGCTGGACAAGCTTGGCAATGGCGGGAAGGGCATCACTTGGGACACCAAGGTCGAGGTGCAGCACCTGCGCGATCTGAACGGCGTTGTGCTGGAAGAGGGCGTCACCAAGGGCATGGCCCGGCTGGATACCGCCATCAATGCGGCCGAGATGATCCTGATGCTGGCCCCGGAAACCAACGGCGAAGTCGCCGTGAAGGCCTGGGAGGAACTGGAGAAACCCACCGGCCGCCACCACGCCCATCTGGCCGAAGGCGCGCATCACACCAAGATCCGCTTTCGCGACATTGCGGCGCAACCGCGCAAGATCATCTCCTCGCCCACCTGGTCGGGGATTGAATCGGAATCGGTCTGCTACAACGCGGGCTACACCAATGTGCATGAGCTGATCCCGTGGCGCACGCTGTCGGGGCGTCAGCAGCTCTATCAGGACCATCTGTGGATGCGCGCCTTTGGCGAGGGCTTTGTCAGCTACCGCCCGCCGGTTGACCTGAAAACCATCACCAAAGCAGTGAATACCGATGTCGGCCAGCCGCATGTCGTGCTGAACTTCATCACGCCGCACCAGAAATGGGGCATCCATTCGACCTATTCCGACAACCTTCTGATGCTGACGCTGAACCGCGGCGGGCCGGTGGTCTGGATGTCGGAGGTTGATGCCCAAAAGGCGGGCCTGGTCGATAACGACTGGGTCGAGGCCTACAACACCAACGGCGCCCTGACCGCCCGCGTGGTTGTCAGCCAGCGGATCAAGCAGGGCACGCTTTACATGTATCACGCGCAGGAAAAGATCGTGAACACCCCCGGTTCGGAAAAGACCGGCAACCGGGGCGGCATCCACAACTCGGTGACGCGCACGGTCTTGAAGCCCACCCACATGATCGGCGGCTATGCGCAGTTGAGCTATGGCTTCAACTACTATGGCACGGTGGGCAGCAACCGCGATGAATTCGTGATCGTGCGCAAGATGCGCAAGGTTGACTGGCTTGATACCCCGGCAACGGAGGCCGCAGAATGAGAATCCGGGCACAGATCGGCATGGTGCTGAACCTTGATAAATGCATCGGGTGTCACACCTGTTCCGTCACCTGCAAGAACGTCTGGACCAGCCGTGAGGGCGTCGAATACGCCTGGTTCAACAATGTCGAAACCAAGCCCGGCACCGGATACCCGACCGATTGGGAAAACCAGAAGCGCTGGAATGGCGGCTGGACGCGCACCGCCAAGGGCACCTTGCAACCCAAGCAGGGCAGCAAGTGGCGCATCCTCGCCAACATCTTCGGCAACCCCGACCTGCCCGAAATCGACGACTACTACGAACCCTTCGATTTCGACTATGACCACCTGAAATCCGCCCCGGAAATGACCGCTTTCCCGACCGCGCGGCCAAGGTCCAAGATCACCGGCGAGCGGATGGAGAAGATCGTCAAAGGCCCGAACTGGGAGGAAATCCTGGGCGGCGAATTTGCCACGCGGTCCAGGGATTACAACTTCGAGAACATCCAGAAGGAAATCTACGGCCAGTACGAAAACACCTTCATGATGTACCTGCCGCGCCTGTGCGAGCATTGCCTCAATCCGGCTTGTGCGGCGGCCTGCCCCTCGGGCGCGATCTACAAGCGTGAAGAGGATGGCATCGTCCTGATTGATCAGGAAAAATGCCGGGGCTGGCGGATGTGTGTTTCGGCCTGCCCCTACAAGAAGGTTTATTACAACTGGGAAAGCGGCAAGTCCGAGAAGTGCACCCTGTGCTATCCGCGCATCGAATCCGGCAATCCCACCGTGTGCTCGGAAACCTGCGTCGGGCGCATCCGCTATATCGGCGTGATGCTGTATGACGCCGACAAGATCGCCGAGGCGGCGAATGTGCCAGAGGTGACCGACCTCTACCAGGCGCATCTGGACGTGTTCATGGACCCCAACGACCCGGCGGTGGTGGCGCAGGCTTTGGCCGACGGCATCCCGCAGGATTGGGTCAAAGCCGCGCAGGCCAGCCCGATCTGGAAGATGGCGATGGACTGGAAAGTCGCCTTTCCGCTGCACCCCGAATACCGCACCTTGCCGATGGTCTGGTACATTCCGCCGCTGTCGCCGATTCAGAATGCGGCGCAGGTCGGTGATCTGGGCATGAACGGCGATCTGCCCGATGTGCGTGCCCTGCGGATTCCGGTGCAATACCTCGCCAACATGCTGACGGCCGGGGCCGAGGAGCCGGTCGTCACCGCGCTGGAACGCATGGCTGCGATGCGGTCCTACATGCGGTCAAAAACCGTGGACGGCGTGATCAACGAAGCGATTGCCGCCCGTGTCGGCCTGTCGCCCGCGATGATCGAGGACATGTACAAGATCATGGCCCTGGCCGATTACGAGGACCGTTTCGTGATCCCCACCACCCACCGCGAACAGGTGGAAGAGGCTTACGACATCCGCTCTGGCTGCGGATTTACCGATGGCAACGGCTGTTCCACCGGGTCGATCGACAAGGGCACGCTGTTTGGCGGCAAGAAGAAGAAGACCCTGACCCTGCCGTCGGAGGCCTTCTGATGGACCGCACCCTGAAAGCCCTGTCGCTGATCCTGTGCTATCCCACGGCGGAATTGCAGCGCGCGATGCCGGAGATCGGCGGCGTGCTTGCCGCCGAATCCCGGCTGACAGCCGCCGCCCGCCGCGACCTGCGCCCGCTGGTCGAGGCCCTTGCGGGCGGTGATCTCTACGACCTGCAAGAAGTCTATGTGATGCTGTTCGACCGGTCCCGCACCCTGTCGCTCAACCTCTTCGAACATGTCCACGGCGAAAGCCGCGACCGGGGTGCGGCGATGGTGTCGCTGGTCGAAACCTACCGCGCGGCGGGCTTTGACCCGATCAGCAGCGATCTGCCCGACCATCTGCCGGTCCTGCTGGAATTCCTGGCGACCCGCCCCGCCCCCGAAGCGCGTGAGATGCTGGCCGATGCCGCCCATATCTTCGCCACCCTGGCCAAACGGCTGGACCGGCGCGAAAGCGTCTACGCGGCGGTGTTCGCCGGCCTGCGCCAGTTGTCCGGCACCGTGGCCGACGCTGAAACCGTGGCCGCGATGCTGGACCAGCCCGAGGATGACCCGACCGATCTTGCCGCCCTTGATGCGGTCTGGGCCGAATCCGAAGTCACCTTCGGCCCGGACCCCAACGCCGGATGCCCGCAGGTGCGTGACCTTCTGGCCGGCATGGACATTCCCGCAACCCCTGCACCGGCATCCCCGGTTGCGGCAGAATGACGGAGACGATGATGCACCACTTCATTTTCGGGATTTACCCCTACATCGCGCTGACTGTGCTGATCCTCGGCTCCATCGCGCGCTATGAGACCGTGCCGTTCACCTGGAAATCCTCCTCTTCGCAACTTCTGCGCCGCAAGCAGTTGATCCTGGGTTCGGTGCTGTTCCATGTCGGCGTGCTGACGATCTTCTTTGGCCATTTCTTCGGCCTCTTGACGCCGTTGTGGCTGATTGAACTTCTGGGGATCAGCCATGGCGCCAAGCAGATTCTGGCCGTCGTGGTGGGCGGGGTGGCAGGGTTTGCCGCCCTGTTTGGCGGGGCAATCCTGATCCATCGTCGGCTGGCCGATCCGCGCATCCGGGCGACCTCAAGTTACATGGACATCGCGATCCTGGGCCTGCTGCTGATCCAGTTGACGCTGGGGATGCTGACGATCACCATTTCCCTGCAAAACCTCGACGGCGGCGAGATGGTGAAATTCATGCAATGGGCGCAGGCGATCTTCACCCTTGATGGCCGCGCGGCCAGCTATACGATCGGTGCGCCCTTGCTGTTCCAGGTGCACATCTTTCTGGGGCTGACGATCTTCGTGCTGTTCCCGTTCAGCCGTCTGGTTCACATGCTGTCGGCCCCCGTCCGCTATGTCGTCTTGCGGCCCGGTTGGCAGATCGTGCGCTCGCGTCGGGCTACAGTGCGCCCCCGTTCCACCATCAAACCGGCGGAGTAAGGCCGATGCATGCCCCGCTGTTCCCCGAGATCACCGTCAACGGCGAGATGATCCCCTCTGCCGCCATCGCCGCCGAGGCGCAGAACCATGTGGCGCCCAAGGGCAAGCCGGGGCTGGCCTGGCGCATGGCGGCACGGGCGCTGACCCTGCGAAAACTGCTGTTGGACGAAGCCGCGCGGCGCGGCATTCGGGCTGTCCCTGCCGCCGTGGCGCCGGGCCTGACCGAGACACCCGAAGAAGCACAAATCCGCGCGCTGCTGGACGAGGCCCTTCACGTCTTCCCGCCGTCAGAGGCTGATCTTGTCGCCGTGTGGGTCAAAGATCCGGCAAGGTTCCGCTCTCCCCCGCTGTGGGAGGCATCGCATATCCTGTGCGCCGCCGATCCATCCGACCGCGAAACCGTCAACGCCGCCCGCCTGCGGGCTGCGGCAATCCATGCCACGCTGTTGGCTGATCCCAAAGCGTTTGACCGTCTGGCGCGGGAGGTCAGCGATTGCTCCTCCAAGGCCACGGCCGGGATGCTGGGTCAACTGGTGCCCGGCGATACCGTGCCGGAGTTCGAGGCGGCCTTGCGCAGGCTCGACCCCGGCCAGATCTCCGCCGCCCCGGTGCGCAGCCGTTTCGGCTGGCACATCATCCGGCTTGACGCCTGTGCCGAGGGCCAGGTTCTGCCCTTCGCCGCCGTCCGCCCCCGGCTGGCCGAAGCCGCCGAAAAAGCCGCCTGGGCCCGCGCCGCGCGTGACTTTGCGGAAGGGTTGATGGCTGCGGCAGATGTCAAAGGTGCGGATTTCCATCTCCACCAAGGGCCGGAGTCCGGCGCCCTCTCGCCGGACGAACGGCACTGAAATGACGGGGACCGTGCGACAGGACGGGCGGCTTCACGCCCGGCCCAGGCCCGCAGATGGCGCAAACCGGCGGCTGGCCTGGGACGAGATGCCAGAGCGTCGGATCATGATCCCGGCCGGAACGGAAGCCGCCCGACAGGGCGACCTGCTTGACGTCCTGCCGTCTTGCGCAGGGCAAACAGCCTGGCAAAGGAGCGGCCGGATGCGTTTGGCCTACACGATGGCGCCCGGCCGTGGCGGCATCGACCTCTTTCTGTCCCGGCTGGCGGATCGCCTGCAACAGGCCGGTTGGCGGACCTGCGGCGTGGTTCAGACCAACACCGACCGTGGCGAAGCCAATCCTTGCGACATGGACGTGCGGGTCTTGCCCGATGGTCCGGTGATCCGCATCTCGCAATCGCTGGGGGCGCAGGCCAGGGGCTGTCGGCTTGACCCCTCGGCGCTGGAACAGGCGGTGGCGCTGGTCACGGGGCGGCTATCGCGCGGGGCTGACGTGCTCATCATCAACAAATTCGGCAAGCACGAGGCCGAGGGTCGCGGATTTCGCGACCTGATCGCCGAGGCGATGGCGTTGTCGATCCCGGTGATCGTCGGGGTGAACGGGCTCAATCTCGACGCCTTCCTCGGCTTTGCCGGGGATATGGCGGTTCAGGTCGGATCAGACCCCGCGCTGCTGGAGGCATGGCTCGGCCCGCGTGATCCGGCCGCATCCGCGATCGTGGAATTGAAAACCGCCGCCCTGCCGCTCGTGCACGCCGCCACATCGGATTAGCATCCACATCCGTCCGTCGGGCAAGTTCGCAGCCTTCGATCAGGGCTTGCGTCAGGGGCTGACCACGCTAATAGGTATTTTCAATGCCTATTAGCGGAGCCGTGATGCGCCTGACCTCATTCACCGACTTTGGCCTGCGCGCCTTGATGCGGATGGCCTCGGACCCGGAACGGGCCTTCACCACTGCCGAGCTTGCAGCAGAGTTCGATCTGTCGCGCAACCACCTGACCAAGATCATCGCCGCGCTGGCGCAGGCGGGTGTTGTCACCACCCGGCGCGGCGGCGGAGGCGGCGCGATTCTGGCGCGGCCCGCCGACCAGATCAATCTGGGCGAGATTGTCCGCGTGCTTGAGGCAGGGCAGGCGCTGGTTGATTGTTTTGCCCTCGGCGGCGGCACCTGCGCTCTTACCCACGGCTGTCGGCTGAAGGCCCGGTTGCGCCACGCCGAGGCGGCGTTTCTGGCCGATCTCGACCGCTCCAGCCTTGCCAGCATCGCGCTGCCCGCCGCTTCAATTCCGGAACCCGCCCGATGATCGTCCAGGCCATCCCGGACGCGAGGCCGGTCTTGACCGCGCCGGATCATGTCGGCCCGGTCCATATCCCACGCGCCGCAGGCGAGCGCCATGATCGCAAGGTTGAACCGGACAGAACGCCAACGGTCAATGGGACGCGGCCCTTGGCTGGCCCGTGCCGATCCGGTTGACGCAGGTGCCTGCCAGTGCTTGTCTCTGTTCAGGGGCAGCGACGGGGCCCGCTTGCCCGTGGCAAGGAGCACGGACAAGGTATTCCCCCCAGCGACCGTTTCCACCGCTCTCCACGCGATTGTCGTCTGAAAGGAAGTCCTCGTGCCTTACGTTACATGTCTCCTGGCGGGCGCACTCTACTGCAATTGCCTGCCGCATCTGAGTTGCGGGTTGAGCGGGGTTCCATTCCCCACGCCTTTCGCAAAACCGCGCGGCATTGGCAATCCGCCTGCTCTTACGAACTTCCTGTGGGGCGCGTTCAACCTGTTCCTTGCGATCTTCATCACGGCGTGGCAGTCCACCGCCATCGAGACCGTGCCGGGACTGATTGCGCTTGCAGTTGGTTTCCTGGTCTCGGGCGTCTTTCTCTCCTGGCATGTCGGCAAGGTCAGAAACGCCGTCTGAAGCCATTCACTATCGGCCGAGGTGGACATTCACCTGCGGGACGATCTGGCGTTACACCGCCACAGCGTTGGGGCATGCGGAAAAAGCCTGCCAAGGCCGAGGGCATCAACCATCGTTGGCCACCTTTCAAGCCTTGCTTGATCGCCGGTCGGCACCGGTCTAGCCTGCGCGGTGGGGCGGCATACGATGCGCAGTGTGGCAAAGGCGTGATGGTGGCACGATCGGCACGCAGAAAAGCGCCCGCGGCAGAGACCGCCGCCGCAAAGTCGTCGGCCGGGGCCGACAAACCGGGCGCTGACGCCGCGAAATCGCACCACAGCCGGATCCATGTGCCGATGCTCGTCACGCTGACCTCGGACCTGCGAATGCTGCTCATCAATGTGGCGCTGCTGTCGCTGTTCCTGCTGATCGTGCCGGTCGTCGCCGTCCAGTTTCTGCACAGCCAGGTCATCATCCAGCCTTTCCCGGTGCCGACGGCGCTTGCCGCGCGGGGCCTGACGCCGGACGTGGCGGCGAACCGGCTGTGGGATGGGCTGCACGAGGAAGAGATTCGCGCGGGCACGTCGAAACAGGCGATAGCGGCGTTGCCGACCAACCAGCGGGTGGATTTCGCGATCCCGGATTCCGGGGTCTCGATCGACTCGCTGGTCTATTATGTGCGGCAGTTCTTTCACACTTACCAGACCCGGATCAGCGGCGAGTTTCGCTGCGGCGATGCGGCCTGTTCGCCCGACGGGGTGAGCCTGCGCATCCGGGTGATGCGCGACAAGCTGGACATCATCCAGATGCCGCCGATCGGCACCGAAAGCGAGGCCGACTATTTCCGCGATGCGGCGGCGCGGGTGCTGGACCTGCTCGACCCCTTCACTGCCGCCGCCGCGCGGGCCGAGACCGATCCCGATGCCGCGCTGGCTGAAGCCGAGCGAATGGTGCGGATGCACCACCCCGATGCCGTCTGGGCGGCCAACCTGATCGGCAACATCAAGCTGCGCCAGGGGGATGCCGCCGGCGCCGTGGTCGCCTATCGCAACGCCTTGAGTCTGAAGCCGGATTTTGCGGTGGCGGCGACCAACCTTGGCGTTGCATTGGTGGCGGCGGGGCAGTTGGACGAGGCGGGCAAGGTGTTTGATGGACTTGCAGCAACCGATGGCGACGACAAGTTCCTGGCGCTGGGCCGGTCGAAACTGGCGCAGGCGCGGGGCGATGTGGCGGGCGCGGTCGCGCTGCTGATGCAGGCCGAGGCGCTCGACCCCGGCACAGCGAAATACTTCTTTCTGGCGGGCGAGGCGGAATTCCGCGCGGGGCAGATGGCCAAGGCGACCGACGACGCCCGGCAGGCGCTGGAGGTGGCGCCGGGGGACTATGGGTCCGTCGTGCTGATGAGCGCGATCGACGCGTCGCAAGGCAGCTTCGACAAGGCCGAGGCGGTGTTGGCGCGGGCCGTGGCGGCGGACCCGGGCGTGGCGGATTTTCAGGGCCAGCATGCTGAAATGCTGAACGTCTTGCACAGGTACCCCGAGGCGCTGGTGGCCGTCGATGCGGCGCTGAAACTGGTGCCAGGCAGCACGGCGTGGGAGGTGACGCGAGCCGATATCCTGCTGTCGCTGAACCGGGCGGAAGACGCGCGGGCGCAGGCGGCGGCGGTGGTCGCGGCCGAGGCGGGCAACGCCGAGGGCTGGCTGATCGACGGTGAGGCGCTGGCGGCACTGGGCCGGGCGGACGAAGCGCGTGCCGCCTACCGGACGGTGATGAAACTCGCCCCGGATGATGGTTACGGGGTGGCGGCGAAAGGGTATCTGGCGGTGCTCGACCAGACCGCCGCGGGGGCGCCGCCGGGTTGATGGGACGTTTGTGTTTCGGCGCTGTGTTTGACCCCACCATCGGCGCCCGGCCATGACCCCACCTATGTTCTGTCAACGTATTGATATTTCCGCAAACTCCCCGGCCCTCCAAGTGTCAGCGTTCAGCGCCGAAAGGGGTCAACCTTGGACGCTTGTTCACAGGTCGACAACAAACAGCCGAACGAACGGATCGCCAAGTTCGGTCCCGATCTGGGTATCCGGATGGCCATTGCGGCCCGTTTCCAGACAGCCGCAAGCGATGTCAAACCCTGGCCCTAGACTGAACCGGGTTCAGAGCCTTGTCGAGTCGGGAACACAGCAACGGCGGTTCCGAGCCGAACGCCTTCTCGTGCGTGGCCCCGCGGAGGAACGCGGTAGCCCGCCCCGTGCGGCAGGCTACCGCAGGGAGCGGCGTCCGATCACTTCAGATGGTGCACCTTCTGGAGCCCGTAGACCGGCGTCGGAATGCCCTCCTGGCGCGCCTTCAGTTGCAGGGCGAGGAATTGCGAGTAGTGGCGCGACTGGTGCAGGTTGCCGCCGTGGAACCACACCACCTCCTGCTGGGTGGGCTTCCACATGTTGCGTTCCTCGCCCTCCCACGGACCCGGGTCCTTGGTCGTGTCCGAGCCGAGACCCCAGCACTTGCCAACCTTGTCGGCGACCTCCTGGCCGATCAGGTCGGCCGCCCAGCCGTTCATCGAGCCGTAGCCGGTGGCGTAGACGATCAGGTCGGCAGGCAGCACCCTGCCGTCATCAAGCTTCACGCCCTCGGGCACGATCTCGGCGACCTGGCCGTGGACGAGCTTGATCTTGCCGTCGATGATCAGTTGCGAGGCACCGACGTCGATATAGTAGCCCGAGCCACGGCGCAGGTATTTCATGAAGAGCCCCGAGCCGTCGTCGCCCCAGTCGAGCTCGAACCCGGCCTTTTCCAGCCCGGCGTAGAAGTCCTTGTCGCGCTCGCGCATCTGCTCGTAAAGCGGGATCTGGAACGCGTGAAGGATGCGGTAGGGGATCGAGGCGAAGATCAGGTCCGCCTTCTCGGTGGTCATCCCGTCCCGCGCCGCCTGCTCGGAATAAAGCCCGCCGAGGCCGATATCCATCAGCGTCTCTGACCGCACGATATGGGTGGAACTGCGCTGCACCATGGTCACGTCGGCATCGTGTTCCCAGAGCGCCGCGCAGATGTCATGGGCCGAGTTGTTCGAGCCGATCACCACGCATTTCTTGCCCGTGTAGGCATCCGGGCCGGGGTGTTGCGAGGAATGGTGCTGGTCGCCCTTGAAACTCTCCATCCCCGGGAACTTCGGGATGTTCGGCTTGGCCGACATGCCGGTGGCGAGCACGAGTTGCTGCGGGCGCAGCACGACCTCCTTGCCGTCCCGATCCACGACGACGGTCCATTCCTTCTTCGCGTCGTCGTATTTCGCTGACTTGCAGGTGGTGCGCGTCCAGTAATTGAGCTCCATCACCCTGGTATAGAATTCCAGCCAGTCGCCGATCTTGTCCTTCGGCGCAAAGACCGGCCAGTTTTCCGGGAACTTGATGTAGGGCAGATGATCGTACCAGACCGGGTCGTGCAGGCAGAGCGACTTGTAGCGGCGGCGCCAGCTATCGCCCGGACGGTCGTTCTTCTCGACGATGATCGTGGGCACGCCAAGCTGGCGGAGCCGCGCGCCAAGCGCGATGGCGCCCTGACCCCCGCCGACGATCAGCACATAGGGCTGCCGGGTATAGCCGAGTTCCCGCGCCTCGGCCTCGCGCTCTTCCTTCCAGGACAGGCGGTTCTTGCCCGCGCCGTGCCTGGCGCCGAGCGGCCGGGCAAATCCCTTGGGCTCCTCGTGCCCTTTCAGTTCGACCATCGTCGTCAGCAGGGTCCAGATCTTTCCCTCCTTCAGGCGGATCAGACCGTAGCCGCGGGCCACCGCGGTCTCGAACTCGATCCAGGCCGTGGTGACGCCATCCGCCTCGGTCGGGATCTCGCCCTCGGCGACGCGCCAGCCGCTCGGCCCGGTTGCGGCAAGCTGGTGGGTCAGCATGTCGGCGATCTGGTCCCGGCCCTCGACCGTCTTGATGTTCCATGTGAAGGCGGCGAGGTCGCGCCAGTAGCCGTCGTCAAGGAACATGGCCGCGGCGCGGGCCACGTCACCGGTCTCCAGCGCCTTGCCGAACTCATCGAGAAACGTCTGCACCCGGTTGGGCACGGTTGCGTCGAGCATGGTCTCCTCCTTTTGGTCGTTCATCCTCCGCGGAAAGGCTGAAGCAGGAAAGGCGTGGCTGTCCACATGTTTCCGCACCCTGCCGGGCCGCGGCATGAGATTCCGGCCTGCACGTCGCGCGCAACGCGGTGCAACGGCGCGGCGCCGCTCGGCCTGCCAGAGGCGGGCAAGGCCGGCCATTGTGACGCGCCGCAGGACCGACGAGCGGTTGACGCCAAGGGGACGTCGCGCCTCAACAGCAGTTCTGCAACAACGCCCTGTGGATGTGAAGAACGGAAAGCAGCGGGTCGTGCCGCACGGTGCGCGGCCGTGTGTAGGGGCCAAGGAGCTGCGCGCGAACACCCTCGACGACCTTGTTTTCTGCGATCAGGCCCCCCTGAGTCGAGTCTGGAGCCCCTACCCCGAGTTCAACAGGTTCTGGACCTCGGCGCGCACCCGCTCCGGGATAAAAGATCCAAGGTATCATGACCTTAGGCACACCTTCGCGTCCTGGTGGGCGCAGTCCGGGAGTGTCTGATGGTGCTCTGGGTCATCCTCGGCCACTCCTCGATGGCGATGGTGGAACGCTACGCCGACCTCGGCACACCGGCCCTTCCCGGTGAAACCAGGACGACCGTCCCGCACAGCTCGCAACCCGTTGAAGCATAGCGTCAAACAGCAAGAAACAAAATCAATAGGTTGGATGGTACCGACACCCCGGCTTGAACGGGGGACCCCCAGATCCACAATCTGGTGCTCTAACCAACTGAGCTATGTCGGCACTCCGGGGCGATCTACCGCCGCGGGGGGGCGATTGCAAGGGGTGTCTGGTCAATGTCGGCCAGACCCGCTGTCAGAGCGAAATCTCCCAGGTCTGGTCGATCACCTCCTGCCCGAAAGCCCGTGTCGGTGCCGCTTCGACCATTCCGGAAGCCCTCGGTCGCGTAAAGCGCGCAGGCGGCACGGTGGCCCTCTTCGGACCCGTTAAGCTCGGCGTGCCGGGCGATCACCCAGCCCGCGTCGCCAAGTGCCAGATCGCGCAGTTCGATGCTGTCGCCGTCCATCACCCCTCTCCCTGCGGGCCGAATGGCAGGCGGCACGCGCCCGCCAAGCGCGACCCGCCCGCGCTGCGGCCCTTGCCAGCCTCGGGGATCGGCGGTAGCGAGGGCGAAACGGAGGGCGCCATGAGCATCGACAAGCAAAGCGAGATTGCCGCAAACCTGCAGATCGGGCCGACCACGCTCGGCATGGTGCGCATCTACGTCGAGGGCGAGGGCGTCGATCTGCCGCTCGACTTCGAACCGGAGGAGGCCGAAGAGATCGCCGAGGAACTGCTGGCGGCCGCCCGGATGGCGCGCGAGATGGGCAGCCCCAGGCCGCAGGGCGGGGCCAGGAAGCCGCGCCGGTAGGTTATTCGTCTTCCTCGCCGGGGCCGGGCTCTGGCCCGCCCAGCAGGCCGCGCGGCCGCGGGTCGCGCAGCGCCTGAAGCCGCAGCGCCGCGTGGCGCGCGAATTTCTGCACCATCACCTTGCGTCGGGCGGGCGGCAGTCTTGCCTCGGCCGCCATCCGCACGATCTCGGCGTCATAGGCGTCGGCGATGATCAGGCCGGTGTCGTCGGGCAAAAGCTCGGTGGGAAAGTCGGCGTCGACGGCCCAGAAGAAGCGGTCGCACCAGTCCAGATAGCCCTGCCACTTGCGGTCGCTGGTGAAATCAATGCGGCTCGACTTGCATTCAACGATCCAGACCTCGCCCCTCGGCCCCAGCGCCATCACATCGACACGCAGGCCCGGCGCAGGGACCAGTTCGACCACGCTGACGAAATCATGGCCCAGCAGGTGGCGGCAAACACCACGCGCAAGCAACTGACCGGGGGCATAATCGTCGAGCATGGCACAGATATGAACAAGACGTGAACAAAAGTCCAGTGGGCGCGCGATCAGCAGGGCCCTTGCCGTGGCGGCGAGGCAGGACTATCTTGGGCCTTGGCGGGCTTCTGCCCTTCCCGTGACGGGCCCTTTTCCAGTGGCCGATAAGCTTCTCCGAGGGAGCTGGCTCTGCCGAGATCGTGGTCTCGGTATCTGGCGCCCACCTGGTCATCCAGGCTCTCGGGAAATTCACGCCCGCACGGTTGCCGCGGTTCCCGCCACCACTTCCCCACACCGCCGATGCGGCGCGCAGACATGAAAAGGCCCGCCGCGAGCATCACGCCCGGGCGGACCGATGAAACCTGTCGCGGCGCTCAGCGCGGACGGCGGTCCATCGCGGGCTTCTCGCGCGCCGGAATGGCGACCGGCAGCCAAGCCTTGGCGACCCGCTGGCGGCGACCGCCGCGCGGGCCCTCGTCATCCTCGGCCAGCAGCATCACGGCAATCGCGAACTGGACGCCCGCGAACACGACCCCGTTCGAGACGAACAGCATCGCCGCCGCGACCCAGCCCATGTCGGTCTCCAGCACCAGATGGCGAAGCCCGGCCACATTCAGCCAGACAATCGTGACACAGAACGCTGCCGAGATGCCGAAGCCGATCAGGACGTGCAGAATGTACAGGCGAACCAGCTTTGGCATCAGGCGACTCCTCTTACACATTGTGACAACAGCATAACGGCTCGGGGGCAAAGTCAAACGGACTTTTCCGCAGGTCGGCGGATTTCCCGCGGCCAAGCGCCACAGCCGGATCAGAGTCCCTCCGGGTGCGCTTCATGCGCCATGTGGTCGAGCACGGCATTGACGAACTTGCCCTCTTTCCCGTCGGGAAAGAACGCCTTGGCGATGTCGACATATTCGGTGATCACCACCTTGGGCGGCGTGCCCGGCTGGATCAGTTCAGCG
Organism: Solirhodobacter sp.; assembly: GCF_964715405.1. NCBI lineage: Bacteria > Pseudomonadati > Pseudomonadota > Alphaproteobacteria > Rhodobacterales > Paracoccaceae > Solirhodobacter > Solirhodobacter sp. The sequence continues at coordinate 66,403 of NZ_CBAICG010000011.1, forward strand.
CCCGCCGCACGAAACAGCGCACGCAGCGTCGGGTCGATGCGGTCGATCGGCCATTTGGCGACCAGCGCGCGATCGGTCATCTGGTCGATGCGGGCCTGCCAGTTCACCGCGTCGCCCACCAGCTTGCGGAACAGTTCGACATTGCCCTCTGCCATCTCGTCCTCGTCGTAGACGGCACCGAACCGGTGCGTCTCGAACTCGCTGGCAACGGCCTCGGCCGTCTGGCCCGAGACTTCCATCTGGAACAGGGCCTGCACGGCGTAAAGGCGCGCGGCGGAACGCATCCGGCGCTTGTCGGGCTTCGCGGTCATGCGGTCCTGTGGTCCTCTGCGATGCGGACCGGCTCGCCCGCGGGCTTGAAGCCGATCCCCTTGGTCTGGGCCGCCCATTTGCGCGAAAGTGCGATCAGGTGCAAGGCCGCCGCAGCGGCACCGCCGCCCTTGTTCTGCTCGGCCGGGTCGGCGCGCACCACGGCCTGCTGGCGGTTTTCGACGGTCAGGATGCCGTTGCCAAGGCAGGCGCCCTGCAGGCCCAGCAGCATCAGCCCGTGCGAGCTGTCGTTGCAGACCGTGTCGTAATGCGTCGTCTCGCCCCGGATGATGCAGCCAAGCGCGACGTAGCCGTCAAAGTTCGCCTGCCGTTCGGCCAGCGCGATGGCGGGCGGCACTTCCAGCGCGCCCGGCACCTCGATCAGTTCATGCGTGGCGCCCGCCGCGTCGAGCGTGGCACGGGCCCCGGCGATCAGGTCGTCTGCGATGTCCTTGTAGTAGGGCGCGACCACGATCAGCACCTTCACCGGCTTGTCGAAAACCGGCAGCGGCAGGGTGGTATGCGTTTCGGTTCCGGCCATCACTCACTCCTTCGGAATCGGGCGGGTGCCCACGATGGACAGGCCATAGGCCTCCAGTCCGACCACCCTGGGTGTGCGCGAGTTGGTCAGAAGCGTCAGCTTGCTGATCCCGAGCGACGACAGGATCTGCGCGCCAACGCCGTATTGCCGCAGCGTCTGCGGCGACACGGCATCCTCGGTCACCAGCTTCATCTGGGTGTCGCGCAAAAGCACCAGCGCGCCCCGCCCCTCTTTCGCGATCAGCCGCATGGCCTGGCCGAATTCGGCCGCGCGGCCCGGCCCGCCAAGGCCGATCACGTCCAGAAGCGGGTCCAGCGTATGCATCCGCACCAGCACCGGCGCCTCGCCCGACAGGTCGCCTTTGATCAGCGCGATGTGCTCGGCGCCCTGGGTGTCGTCGGCATAGATGCGCATCGCCCATTCGCCGCCGAATTCCGAGTGGATGATCCGCTCCTTGGTCACCTTCACCAGGTTGTCATGGCGGCGGCGGTAGGCGATCAGATCGGAAATCGTGCCGATCTTCAGGTTGTGACGCTGCGCGAAGGCCACCAGGTCGGGCAGGCGAGACATCGTGCCGTCCTCGTTCATGATCTCGCAGATCACACCGGCGGGGTTCAGCCCGGCCAGCCGCGAGACGTCAACCGCCGCCTCGGTATGCCCGGCGCGCACCAGCACGCCACCCTCGCGGGCGCGCAGCGGGAAGACGTGACCCGGCGTCGCGATGTCGGCGGCGCCCTTGGTCGGGTCGATGGCGACCGAGACGGTGCGCGCGCGGTCATGCGCCGAGATGCCGGTGGTAACGCCTTCGCGCGCCTCGATCGACATGGTGAACGCGGTTTCGTGGCGCGAGGAGTTCTTCGGGCTCATCAGCGGCAGGCCCAGCGCGTCGACGCGCGCGCCCGGCAATGCCAGGCAGATCAGCCCACGGCCGTGCATCGCCATGAAATTGATCGCCGAGGGCGTGCACATCTGCGCCGGAATGACGAGATCACCCTCGTTCTCGCGATCCTCGTGGTCGACAAGGATGAACATCCGCCCGTTGCGGGCGTCCTCGATGATCTCCTCGATCGAGGAGATCGCATCGGAATATTCGGTCTTGCTGGTGTCGGTCATCGGTGGGCCCTCCGCATCGCCTGCACCTAGCGCAAGGCGGCGGCGAAGGCCAGAGCCGCTCAGGCTTGCGCCGCCCCGAAATAGCGCTCGGCCGTCAGGTAACCGGCCAGGCCGCCCGCCGCGCACCACTCGCGTTCCAGCGCCATGTCGCCCACCAGAATGACCCGGTCACCCGGCAGGCGGGCGGGAGAAAGCGCCGCGCGGATGGCCTGCCGCTGCAACGCCCAGGGCGCCAGGGCGGCGGGGGCGGGGTGGGCCGCATCCAGCGATGCGGTGGCGGCCAGATCGGCCGGTTCGAGCCGCGCGCTGGCCAGCCCAAGCCGCAGCGCATCGCGGATCGTTGCCAGCTTCGCGGCCCGGTCCTGCGGCAGCGCGGGCGCCGGCGCGAACACCCGCAGCGCATTCGACGAAAACAGGAAGGCCAGCACGTCATGCCCCGTCGCGGCGCGGACCGAGGCATAGGTGCGGTAGTCCAGCCCAAGCTCGGCCGCCCGCCGCACGCGGGTGCGCAGCACCTCCAGCGGCAGGTGTGGCAGCAGCTCGGCGCGGGCCCTGGTCCAGCAGTGCTTGCGCCAGGTGAAGCCCGGCTCCAGCGTCGGTCCGCCGTTGTGGCCCGGCCCCGCCAGCATCTGTCCGCCGGTCATCCGCCCCATTCGCGCAGCCGCGCGACATAGCGCGCCAGCGTATCGACTTCGAGGTTGATCAGATCGCCCAGCGCCACCTCGCCCCAGGTCGTGACCTTGCGGGTATGCGGGATCAGGTTCACGCCGAACTCTGCCCCCTGCACCTCGTTCACGGTCAGCGAAGTGCCGTTGAGCGCGATCGACCCCTTCGGCGCGATGAAGCCCGCCAGCGCCTCGGGCGCGCGAAAGGTCACCCGTGTGCTGTCGCCCTCGGTCCGCATCGCGATCACCTCGGCCACGCCATCGACATGGCCCGAAACGATGTGCCCGCCCAGCTCGTCACCCACCCGCAGCGCGCGTTCCAGGTTGATGCGGCGCCCAGGGCTCCAGCGGTTGCCGCCGATGTTGGTCTTCGACACCGTCTCGGCCGAGATGTCGACGTCGAACCAGCCCTGCGGCGCCGTTCCGGTATCGACGACCGTCAGGCAGACCCCGTCGCAGGCGATCGAGGCGCCGATGTCGATTCCCATCACGTCATACCGCGTTGCGATCCGGGCGCGAAGGTCGCCGCGCTGGTCCAGCGCCACGATACGGCCGATGTCGGTGATGATCCCGGTGAACATGCTGCGATCCCCCTGCCCGACCGGGGTAAACGCCCGGCGCGATCCTGACAAGAGCCGCCGGAAAGGGGAAATCTTCATCCCTTGCCGCGATCTTGTCGCAGGCTTGCCGCAGTGGCGCCGCACCGCATCGGGCATTGTGGGCAATCGGGATACAATCCATACCCGGACCGGGCCGCGCGCCCGGCGCACAGGGACAAGGCGAGAATGCATGACGGTTCGGGGGCGGGTCGCCGCTTCCTCTTTCTGCAAGGGCCGCACGGACCCTTCTTCCACCGCCTCGGCACGATGCTGCGCGCGGCCAAGGCAGAGGTCTGGCGCGTCGGCTTCAATCAGGGCGACCGCGCGTTCTGGTTCCGCGCCGGCGGCTACATCCCCTACACCGGCCGCCCCGAAGACTGGCCCGCGACCTTCCGCGCGCTGATCGCCGCGCACCGCATCACCGACATCGTGCTTTATGGCGACACCCGCCCGATCCACGCCCAGGCGGTGGAGATCGCACAGGCGGCGGGACTGACCGTCCATGTGTTCGAAGAGGGCTATCTGCGGCCGTTCTGGGTGACCTACGAACGCGGCGGGGTGAACGGCCACTCCCGGCTGATGGAGATGACGGTGCCGCAGATGCAGGTGGCGCTGGCGCAACTGGACATGGACCTGCCGGACGCGCCCGCGCGCTGGGGCGACATGCGCCACCATGTCTTTTACGGCGCGCTTTACCACTGGTTCGTGCTGACGCGGAACGCTGCCTATCGCAATTTCCGGCCACACCGCGACATCGGCGTGGCGGCCGAGTTCCGGCTTTACCTGCGCCGACTGCTGCTGATGCCGGTGCACAAGGTCGAACGCTTCCTCGAAACCCAGCGCATCAAGTTCGGCGGCTTTCCCTATCATCTCGTGCTGCTGCAACTGGAACATGATGCCAGCTTCCGGATGCACAGCCCGTTCACCACGATGCGCGAGTTCCTCGCGCTTTGCGTCGAGGGCTTCGCCAAGGGCGCGCCACCGCACCACCATCTGGTGTTCAAGGCGCATCCGCTCGAAGACGGTCGCGTGCCGTTGAAGGACGACCTGCGCCACCTTGCACAGATGCACGGCGTTGCCAGCCGGGTGCATTTCGTGCGCGGCGGCAAGCTGGCCGGGCTTTTGAACCATGCCCGCACCGTGGTCACCGTGAACTCCACCGCCGCGCAACAGGCGCTGTGGCGCGGGCTGCCGCTCAAGGTCTTCGGCAAGGCGGTCTACGCCAAGCCTGAGTTCGTCTCGACCCAGTCGCTGCCCGAGTTCTTCGCCCATCCGACGCGCCCCGACAGCCGCGCCTACCGCGACTACCGGCATTTCCTGCTCGAAACCTCGCAGGTGCCGGGCGGCTTCTACTCGGCGCGCGGACGGCGCGAATTGCTGCGGCAGGTGATCGACATGATCCTGGCGCCGGAAGACCCCTATGACGCCCTGCGCTCGGGAAACGCGGCCCCGCGGCAACAGTTGCGGCTCGTAAACTAGGGCGGTGTGATCTGTCTGGCTTTTTATCCCGCCTTTCTGTAGGTTTGCACAAAAAACTTGAGGCAGTTTCCCGAGAAGGAGCCCGAGCAGTGATCCCGATCCCGTTCAAGGGGGCCAAACGTCTGGCCCTTTTCGTCCTCGTTGCGGCGGTTGCCGCCTGCGGCGTGCCGCGAAGTGGTCCGAGCAAAGGCGAAATCTTCGCCGGCTCCGAGCTCAAGAAGGGTGACGCCTTTGTGGTTCAGGTGAACGACCGCGTGACCCGCGCCACCTCGGTGATGCCCGCGCTGGGGTTCACCTCGGCGTTCCTCAAGGCCGGGCTGGTTGGCCCCGACACCATCCAGTCGGGCGACAAGCTGACCGTGTCGGTCTATGAAAACGTGGCCAACCCGCTGTTGGGCCTGCCCGGGCAGAAGGCCACCGTGCTTGCCGATGTCGAGGTCGATGGCCAGGGCTTCATCTATGTGCCCTACGCGGGCCGCATCCACGCCGCGGGCGACTCGCCCGAGACGCTGCGCTCCGAGATCACCCGCAAGCTCGCGGCCCAGACCCCCGACCCGCAGGTTTCGATCGGCCGCATTGCCGGCGACGGCTCCGCGGTGACCGTCGAGGGCTCGGTGGCGGTGCAGGGGGTCTATCCGATCACCCAATCCACCCGCACCCTGTCGGCGATGATCGCCAAGGCCGGCGGCGTCGGGATCGCGGTCGATACCGCCGAGATCATCGTGACGCGCGGCAGGAAATCCGAAAACGTCTGGCTGAACGACCTTTACACCAACCCCGCGCTCGACATCGCGCTGCGCGGCGGCGACAAGATCTATGTCCAGCGCGACCTGCGCGCCTTCACAGTGCTGGGCGCAACCGGCACCCAGAGCCGCATCCAGTTCACCACCCAGACCTTGTCGGCGATCGAGGCGATCGCGCAGGTTGGCGGCCTGAACACCGGGCTCGCCGATCCCAAAGGGGTCTTCGTGTTCCGCAATGAACCCGCCCCGATCGCAAACTCGGTGCTGGGGCGCAGCGATCTGGTCGGCGACCAGCGGATGATCTATGTGCTCGACCTGACCGCGCCGAACGGCATGTTCAACGCGCGCGATTTCATGGTCCGCGATGGCGATACCGTGTTCGTGACCGAAGCGCCCTTCGTCCAGTGGCAGAAATCGCTGTCGGTGTTCACCGGCACCCTCAACAGTGCCCAGACCCTCAGCACCGCCGCCACGGGCAACAGCCTGGGCACGACGCTCTCGGGCAAATAGGCCGCATGGCCGACGACCGAAACACCGAAGCCGCCGGGGAGAAGTCTTCCCGGCGGCTTTTCTGTTACGCGGGCGGGTTGTTGCGCCCCGGCCGGGTCCGCCGCATCCTGACGCTGGCGGGCCTGCCGCCGTCGCTGGGGCTGCCGGGACCGGGCGATCTGGTCGGCGTCTGGGGGCGCAGCCCGCTGGCCGCGCGGGGCGAGGCGGTGGCGGCGCGGCGCAATGTTCCGCTGGTGCGGATCGAGGATGCCTTTCTGCGCTCGATCCGCCCCGGCCGCCTGGGCGAGCCGCCGTTGGGCCTGCTGATCGACCGGCGCGGCGTGCATTTCGACGCCTCGGTGCCAAGCGATCTGGAAACGCTGCTGACAAAGCATCCGCTGGATGATGGCGCGCTGCTGGCGCGCGCGCGTGACGGCATCGGGCGGCTGATCGCGGCCGACCTGTCGAAATACAACAGCCACGATCCCGCCCTGCCGCCGCCCCCGCCCGGTTATGTGCTGGTGATCGACCAGACCCGCGGCGACGCCTCGATCCGCCACGGCGGCGCCACGGCCAACACCTTCCGCGAGATGCTGGTCTTCGCGCAGGAGGAACACCCCGGCGCCCGCATCGTGATCCGGGCGCATCCCGAAACCACCGCGGGCCTGCGCCCCGGCCACTACGGGCCGGAGCACGCGACCGACCGCATCAGCCTGCTGACCGCGCCCGTGTCGCCGTGGAAGCTGCTGGAAGGCGCCATCGCGGTTTACACCGTGTCGTCGCAACTGGGGTTCGAGGCGATCCTGGCGGGCCACCGCCCGCGCGTGTTCGGCCAGCCGTTCTATGCCGGATGGGGTCTGACGGCCGACGAAAACCCGGTGCCGCGCCGGGAACGCAAGCTGACCAAGGTGCAGCTTTTCGCCGCCGCGATGATCCTGGCGCCCACCTGGTACGACCCCTGCCGCGATCGGTTGTGCCGGTTCGAGGAGGCGGTGGACCAGTTGGAGGCCGAGGTGCGCGCCTTCCGCGAGGATCGCGCCGGGCACATCGCGGTCGGGATACGGCTGTGGAAACGGGCGCCGTTGCAGAAGGTGTTCGGCCGCGAAAGGCGGCTGCGGTTCATCAACGACCCGGCGCACGCCTTGGTCGCCGCCCGCGCCTCGGGCCGCGCGCTGCTGGTCTGGGCCGGAAAGGACGACCCGCGCCTGCACGCCGAAGTGCCGCTGTGGCGCGTGGAAGACGGCTTCCTGCGCTCGCGCGGGTTGGGTGCCGAACTGGTGCCGCCGCTGTCGCTGGTGACCGACGATCTGGGCATCTACTACGACCCCGGCCACGAAAGCCGGTTGGAGCGCTTGATCGCCGCGGGCCCGCCCCCCGGCGGGGTGCTGCGGGCCGAGCGGCTGGTGGCCCGGCTGATCCGCGACGGGATCACCAAATACAACCTTGGCGGCACGGCGCTGCCCGATCTGCCGCCGGGCCACCGCATCCTGGTGCCGGGTCAGGTGGAGGATGACGCCTCGATCCTGAAGGGCGCCGACGTGGTGGCGACCAACCTTGGTCTGCTGCGCCGGGTCCGGCTCGACAATCCCGAGGCGGTGGTGATCTACAAACCGCACCCGGATGTGGAGGCGGGGCTGCGCAAGGGCGCGGTGCCCGAGCAAGACCTGACGCTGCTGGCCGATGCCGTCGTGCGCCACGCCGACCCGGCCGCCTTGCTGGCCGAGGTCAACGAGGTCTGGACGATGACCTCGGCGCTGGGGTTCGAGGCGCTGTTGCGCGGCATCCCCGTCACCTGCCTCGGCGCGCCGTTCTATGCCGGGTGGGGCCTGACGCGCGACCTTGGCCGCGTGCCTGCCCGCCGCCACAAGCGCCCCGACCGGACCGCGCTGGCCCATGCCGCGCTGATCGCCTACCCGCGCTATCACGACCCGGTCAGCCGCCTGCCCTGCCCCGCCGAGGTGGTGGCCGACCGCTTGGCCAGCGGCGTGATCCCGCACCCCGGCGCGGTGAACCGGGCGCTGGCCAAGCTGCAGGGGCTGCTGGCCGGGTCGGCGCACCTCTGGCGTTAGCCGCCCCTTGCCCCGCGCCCCCGGCTTGGCCTAATTAGGCCGACCGACAAGAAGGACGCCCGCGATGCTTGATCTGACGTTTGACGCCCCGAAACCCAAGGTGATCCAGGGCGCGAAAGCCGACTGGGAACTGGTGATCGGCATGGAGATCCACGCTCAGGTCGCGTCCAACGCCAAGCTCTTTTCGGGCGCGTCCACGCAGTTCGGCGCGGAACCCAATTCCAACGTCGCCTTCGTCGATGCGGCGATGCCGGGGATGCTGCCGGTGATCAACGAATTCTGCGTGGAACAGGCGGTGCGCACCGGGCTGGGGCTGAAGGCGCGGATCAACCTGACCTCGGCTTTTGATCGCAAGAACTACTTCTACCCCGACCTTCCGCAGGGCTATCAGATCAGCCAGCTTTACCACCCCATCGTCGGCGAGGGTGAGGTTCTGGTGGAAATGGCCCCCGGCATCGCGCGTCTGGTGCGGATCGAACGCATCCATCTGGAGCAGGACGCGGGCAAGTCGATCCACGACATGGACCCGACGATGTCCTTCGTCGACCTCAACCGCACCGGCGTCGCGCTGATGGAGATCGTCAGCCGCCCCGACATCCGCGGACCGGAGGAGGCGGCGGCCTATGTCGCCAAGCTGCGCCAGATCCTGCGCTACCTCGGCACCTGCGATGGCAACATGCAGAACGGCAACCTGCGCGCCGACGTGAACGTGTCGGTGTGTCGCCCCGGTCAGTATGAGAAATATCAGGCGACGCAGGACTTTTCGCATCTGGGCACCCGCTGCGAGTTGAAGAACATGAACTCGATGCGCTTCATCCAGATGGCAATCGACTACGAGGCCCGCCGCCAGATCGCGATTCTGGAGGATGGCGGCACCGTGCATCAGGAAACCCGGCTTTACGACCCCGACCGCAACGAGACGCGCTCGATGCGCTCGAAGGAAGAGGCACACGACTATCGCTACTTCCCCTGCCCCGACCTGCTGCCGCTGGAGATCGAGCAGGCTTGGGTCGATCACATCAAGGCGACGATGCCGGAACTGCCCGACGCCAAGAAGGCGCGCTTCATGGCCGATTTCGGGCTGACCGATTATGACGCCAACGTGCTGACCGCCGATCTCGACTCGGGTTCGTTCTTTGAACAGGTGGCGCAGGGCCGGGATGGCAAGCAGGCCGCGAACTGGGTCATCAACGAGCTGTTCGGGCGGCTGAACAAGGAAGGCCGCAACGTCGCCGACAGCCCGGTGACAGTCGGACAGTTGGGCGGCGTGCTGGACCTGCTGGCCTCGGGCGAGATCAGCGGCAAGATGGCAAAAGACCTGTTCGAGATTCTGTGGACCGAGGGTGGCAACCCCGCCGAGATCGCGGCGGCGCGCGGCATGAAGCAGGTCACCGACACCGGCGCCATCGAGGCGGCGCTGGATGCGCTGATTGCCGCCAACCCCGATCAGGTGGCAAAGGCCCGCGTCAACGCCAAGCTGGCGGGCTGGTTCACCGGCCAGGTGCTGAAGGCGACCGGCGGCAAGGCCAACCCGGCCGTGGTGAATGCGATGGTGGCGCAGAAGCTGGGGCTCTGATTCCCGGCTGCGGTCTTCCGGCACCGCGCCGCATCCTCCGGCACGCCCCACCACCAGTTGGGCCATCACCTCTCGCGCACCCCTCATCTGGGCGGTGGCGGGTGGGGCGAATCCTGTCTTGGACTCGACAACCGGAAGCGGTTAACCTTTGACGCAAAGCAAGAAATTTCCAGCGGGGGTTTGAATGACGCGGTACGAGTACAAGGTGGTGCCAGCCCCCAAACGGGGCGAAAAGGCGCGTGGCGTGAAGGGCACCGAGGACCGCTTTGCCCTTGCCCTGACGACGCTGATGAACAGCCTTGGCCGCGATGGCTGGGAATATGTGCGCGCCGACACCCTGCCCTGCGAAGAGCGTCACGGTCTGGCCCAGCGCCTCTCGACCAGCTACCAGAACATGCTGGTGTTCCGCCGCGCGCTGGCGGCGCCCGCGGCGGTGGTGCCGCAGCCCGCCGAACCCGTCGCCGCCGACCTGCCGCCCAGCGATGCGCTGTCTGATGCGGTCGCCACCAAGCTTGCCAGCATTCACACGCTGGCGACCCCGCGCAAAAGCGTGCCGCGGCTGGTGTCGCCGTTCAGCGACCGTGGCGCCACGCCATCGGTAGGCCCGGCGACCGTGGCCCCGCGCGAAGAGAAGGCCACGCCGCCCGCCGAGTAACGCCTCAGCCCGCCGCGTCCAGCGTCAGCGCGTGGATGCGCCCCACCACCTCGGGGCCCAAAGCCGCGTGCACCGCGCGATGCCGCTCGATCCGGCTCATCGGGCCCAGCGCCTTGGCGCGGATGGTGACCCGAAAATGGCTCTCGCCGGTGCCATCATCCCCGGCGTGTCCGGCGTGGCGGCTGCTCTCATTCTCCACCGTCAGCGCCTCGGGGGCGAAGGCCGCCGTCAGTCGGCGTTCGATTTCCGCGCTCATGCTCATTTTATCTGGTCAGCCCCCTTCTACGTCACGCGAAAAACCCTAAACTCTTGCGTCCGAGTCGGAAAGGCACGCGCATGACCCAACGTCCCCCCTTCGAGTTCGACATCCGCGTCACGGCGGACAAGAAACGCCGGACCAAGACCCGGCGGGGCATGTCGGGCGCCTTCGAAACCTCGACTCGCGGCTGCGATCATCCCGGCTGCAAGGAGGCCGGGCAGTACCGCGCGCCGAAGTCGCCCGACCATCTGGATGAGTATCTGTGGTTCTGCCGCGACCATGTCCGTGAATACAACCTGAAGTGGAATTTCTTCACTGGCCAGACCGAGGAGGAGTTTCAGAAGAGCATCGACAGCGACCGCGTCTGGAACCGCGAGACCAAGCCGTTCGGCAAACGCGGCGAGGAAGACCGTGCTTGGTCGCGGCTGGGCGTCGAAGACCCGATGGAGATCCTCGGGCCGAATGCCACGCAAAATCCGGGCCGCGCGCAAAGCACCACCCGCAAGCTGCCGCCGACCGAGCGCAAGGCGCTGGAGATTCTCGACGCCCGCGACCACTGGACCAAGATGGAAATCCGCAAGCAGTACAAGGTGCTGGTGAAAGACCTGCACCCCGACATGAACGGCGGCAACCGCGCCGACGAGGACCGGTTGCAAGAGGTGGTCTGGGCCTGGGACCAGATCAAGGAAAGCCGGTTCTTCAAGGACTGACGCGAACGGGCGACCACATGTCGCCCTTCCCCTTGCACCCCCCCGCGATATGTTCCATCACACTTTGGTTGAGTTGAGGAACGGGCGCGGAAGGCGTCCGGAAGGGAAACGAATATGGCCGACGGCATGATCGACGTGAACGCGAAACCGACCGAGGAAATCTCGGTCCGCGATGTCTTCGGCATCGACACCGACATGAAGGTCAAGGGCTTCCCGACCCGCACCGAACGGGTGCCGGCCGAGGACACGACCTACAAGTTCGACCCCGACACCACGCTCGCCATCCTTGCCGGGTTTGCCTACAACCGCCGCGTGATGATCCAGGGCTACCACGGCACCGGGAAATCGACCCACATCGAACAGGTCGCGAACCGGCTGAACTGGCCCTGTGTGCGCGTCAACCTTGACAGCCACATCAGCCGGATCGACCTGATCGGCAAGGACGCGATCAAGCTGGTCGACGGCCGTCAGGTGACGCAATTCCAGGAAGGCATCCTGCCCTGGGCGCTGCGCAACCCCACCGCGATCGTGTTCGACGAATACGACGCCGGCCGCGCCGACGTGATGTTCGTGATCCAGCGCGTGCTGGAGGCGGACGGCAAGCTGACCCTGCTGGACCAGAACGAGGTCATCACGCCGAACCCCTATTTCCGCCTGTTCGCCACCGCGAACACGGTGGGCCTGGGCGACACCACCGGCCTTTACCACGGCACCCAGCAGATCAACCAGGCGCAGCTTGACCGCTGGAACCTTGTCGCCACGCTGAACTACCTCAGCCACGATGCCGAGGTGGCGATCGTGCTGTCGAAGGCGCCGCATTACAACACCGACAAGGGCCGCAAGACCGTTGGCCAGATGGTGACGGTCGCCGACCTGACCCGCACCGCCTTCATGAACGGCGACCTCTCGACCGTGATGAGCCCGCGCACCGTGATGTTCTGGGCGCAAAACGCCGAGATCTTCCGCAACATCGGCTACGCCTTCCGGCTGACCTTCCTGAACAAGTGCGACGAACTGGAACGCCAGACCGTGGCCGAGTTCTACCAGCGCTGCTTCAACGAGGAACTGCCGGAAAGCGCGGCGAGCACGGCGATGCGGTGAAATCGGTATGAATGATTGGATTGCGAACATTGATCCAAAGACTCTAATTGCTGCCTTCTCTGCAGTAGTGTCTCTGGGTGCGGCAGCAGTCTCAATCCACGCAAACTGGCGTTCACGAAAGCTATCTGAAGCGTCTATTAGAATAGCCGAATTTAACGCTTCACAAGCTCACCGAAAGGCGATCTTTGAATGGGCATCGCGATGCCAGGATGCGACCTCTGAGGCATACACTTATTTCACTTGTAACCTTAGTGATTCAGGGCAGATTTCTTCGATCTTAACTGATCTTACGGCCTTGATTGATACTGGTCGATGGCTGTTGCCCAACAAAGATCATGATAAATATGGCCAGAATAAACAGGCCGCTTACTCTGGTATCAGACAGCTTCCTCTAGATTGCCTGGTTGAAGTTTATGACTTGCTGTTGGAACAATTTCTTTCCAAGAATAGCGGCAACGAGCGGACTAACGCTGAAACTATCGAAAACCGCATTCGATTATTGAAGCGGGAATTTACCTCCGCGATTCAAGAAAGGCTCGAGCCCAGGGTCTTTGAGCGAGAATTGGCAAAGCTGAGATCGAAAGCGCCACAATGACCAAACCCGACAACCCCGCCGAGCCGTTCAAGAAGGCGCTCGCCGAGGCGACCAAGACGATCGCGCATGATGCCGAGATGACGGTCAGCTACTCGGTCGATCCGCCGGGGATGACGGCCGACACCATGCGCCTGCCGCAGGTCAGCCGCCGCATGACGCGCGACGAGGTGATGCTGGCGCGTGGCACCGCCGATGCCTTTGCGCTGCGCCACCGCTTCCACGACGTCAAGACGCATGCGAAATACACCCCGCAGGGCCAGATGGCGCGCGACCTCTACGAGGCGATGGAAACCGCGCGCTGCGAGGCCGTGGGCGCGCGCGAGATGCCGGGGACGGCGACCAACATCGACGCCAAGATCGCGCATGAGGCCGACCGCAAGGGCTACAGCCAGATCACCCGGCGCGAGGATGCGCCGCTGGCGACCGCCGCGGGCTTCCTCGTGCGGCAACTGGCGACGGGCCGCGACCTGCCCAAGGGCGCCGAGAACGTCACCAACCTGTGGCGCGGCTTCATCGACAGCCAGGCCGGCGGCGATCTGCAGAAGGTCGGCGAGGTGCTGGCCGATCAGGCGGCCTTCGCGCGGCTGTCGCGCAAGGTGATCGCCGATCTGGGCTATGGCGACCAGTTGGGCGACGACCCCGACGAGGGCGAGGATGAAGGCGAGGACTCGGCCGAGGAGGACGAGGACAACCCCGATAGCCAGAGCGACGATCAGGACGACACCGAAGAGGCCGACGCCGCCCCCGAGGACAGCCAGGACGAGACGCAGGACCAGAGCCAGGCCCAGGTCTCGATGGAGGAAGCGCCCGACGCCGACATGTCGGACGAGGCGGAACTTCCCGACGGCGAGGCGCCGCTGGAACCGCCGCCGCCCGCGCCCCACTCCGACGCGGACCCGAACTACACCGTCTACACGACGGATTTCGATGAGGAAATCCGCGCGCAGGACTTGGCCGACCCGGCCGAGCTGGAACGGCTGCGGACCTACCTTGACCAGCAGTTGGAACCCTTGAAGGGCGCCGTGTCGCGGCTGGCCAACAAGCTGCAACGGCGGCTTCAGGCGCAGCAGAACCGCTCGTGGCTCTTTGACCTCGAAGAAGGCATCCTTGACGCCGGGCGGCTGGCGCGGGTGGTCGCGAACCCGACCACCCCGCTATCCTTCAAGCAGGAGAAGGACACCGAGTTCCGCGACACGGTGGTTACGCTCTTGCTGGATAACTCCGGTTCCATGCGTGGCCGCCCGATTTCCATCGCCGCGATCTGCGCCGACGTGCTGGCCCGCACGCTGGAACGCTGTCAGGTGAAGGTCGAGATCCTCGGCTTCACCACCCGCGCCTGGAAGGGCGGCCAAAGCCGCGAACGCTGGCTGGCGAACGGTCGCCCGCAGCAGCCGGGCCGCCTGAACGACCTGCGCCACATCATCTACAAATCCGCCGACGCGCCGATGCGCCGCTCGCGCGAGAACCTTGGGCTGATGATGAAAGAGGGGCTCTTGAAAGAGAACATCGACGGCGAGGCGCTGGAATGGGCGCACCGCCGGATGGTGGCCCGGCCCGAGGCGCGCAAGATCCTGATGGTGATTTCGGACGGGGCGCCGGTCGACGACTCAACTCTGTCGGTCAACCCCGCGAATTACCTCGAAAAACACCTGCGTGACGTGATCGCGATGGTGGAGCGGCGCAAGGCCGTCGAACTGATCGCCATCGGCATCGGCCATGACGTCACGCGCTATTACCAGCGCGCCGTGACGATCACCGACGTGGAGCAACTGGCGGGCGCGATCACCGAGCAACTGGCGGGCCTGTTCGAGGCCGATCCGAAGTTGCGCGCCCGTGCGATGGGCCGCATGTATGGGGGGCGCCGCTGATGTTCCAATCGTTCGGAGTGACCGCCCGGCCCGAGCAGGGGCCGCCCCGCCTTGCAGCCCTGCGCGAAAAGCTTGCCGCCGAGCGCCTGACCGGCTTCATCATCCCCCGCGCCGACGTGCATCAGGGCGAATACGTCGCCCCGCATGACGAGCGGTTGCAATGGCTGACCGGCTTCACCGGCTCGGCCGGGTTCTGCATCGCGCTGCCGACCATCGCGGGGGTCTTCATCGACGGACGCTACCGGGTGCAGGTCAAGGGACAGGTGGACCTTGCGCATTACACCCCGGTGCCCTGGCCCGAGATCAAGCCGGGCGACTGGTTGAAGGATCAGTTGCCGAACGGCGGCGCGGTTGGCTTCGACGCCTGGCTGCACACCGCCGACGAGATCGCGAAGATCGAGGCCGCGCTGGAGGGAACCGGGGTCACGCTGAA
Source organism: Solirhodobacter sp. (assembly GCF_964715405.1). Classification (NCBI taxonomy): domain Bacteria; kingdom Pseudomonadati; phylum Pseudomonadota; class Alphaproteobacteria; order Rhodobacterales; family Paracoccaceae; genus Solirhodobacter; species Solirhodobacter sp. Next base: position 81,607 of record NZ_CBAICG010000011.1, read on the forward strand.
GCCGGTGGCGAACATGGTGGATGCGATCTGGCCCGATCAACCCGCCCCGCCGTGTGGCAAGGTCATCGTGCATCCACTTGAGCTTGCAGGAGAATCATCGGCCGACAAGCGCGCCCGTCTGGCCGCCGAACTGGCGAAGGCCGGGCAGGCCACCTGCGTCATCACGCTGCCCGACTCGGTGTCGTGGCTGTTCAACATCCGCGGCAGCGACGTGGCGCGGAACCCGGTGGTGCATGGCTTTGCGATCCTGCGCGCGGATGCGTCGGTCACTCTGTTCATCGACCCCGCCAAGCTGACGCCCGAGGTGCGCGCGCATCTGGGCGACGCGGTGCTAGCGCTGCCCGCCGATTTCGCCGCCGCGCTGAAGGCGCTGACCGGCCCCGTGCGGGTCGATCGCGCAACGGCCCCGCTGGCGGTCTGGCACATCCTTGACGCGGCGGGGATCAGGACCGTGGCCGGGCAAGACCCCTGCCTGCTGCCCAAGGCACGCAAGAACGCGGCCGAGATCGAGGGGATGCGCGCGGCGCACCTGCGCGACGGCGCCGCAATGGTGGAATTCCTCGCCTGGCTCGACGCCAATGCGCCGGGCGACTTGACCGAGGTCGACGTGGTCACCGCGTTGGAAGGCTACCGCCGCGCCACCAACAGCCTGCGCGAGATCAGCTTCGAGACGATCTGCGGATCGGGCCCGCACGGCGCGATCATGCACTACCGCGTGACCGAGGAAACCAACCGGGCGCTGGCGACGGGCGAGTTGCTGGTGGTCGACTCGGGCGGGCAATATCCTGACGGCACCACCGACATCACCCGCACCGTGGCCCTGGGCGAACCGCAAGCCGAGGCACGCGCCGCCTTTACCCGCGTGTTGCAGGGCATGATCGCCATCAGCCGCGTGCGCTGGCCCAAGGGGCTGGCGGGCCGCGACCTCGATGGCTTCGCACGCTACAACCTTTGGCTGGCGGGGCAGGACTTCGACCACGGCACCGGGCATGGCGTCGGCGCCTACCTTTCGGTGCACGAGGGGCCGCAGCGGCTTTCGCGCATTTCCGAGGTGCCGCTCGAACCCGGCATGATCCTGTCGAACGAGCCCGGCTATTACCGTGAGGGCGCCTTTGGTATCCGCATCGAGAACCTTGTGGTGGTGCAAGAGGCAGCGCCCCTGCCCGGTGGCGACGCGCATCGTGCCATGCTGGCCTTCGAAACGCTGACGTGGGTGCCGATCGACCGCCGCCTGATCGACGCCGACGCCCTGTCGCGCGGCGAACGGGACTGGCTGAACGCCTACCATGCCACCGTCTGGGCGATGATCGGCCCGCGCGTCAGCGACAGCGCGCTGGTCTGGCTGATGGCTGCAACCGCGCCGATCTGAGCTGGAAAGGAAGTCGCCCGGCCCGCCCGCCTCTGCATCCGGACTGCCCAGGGAGCCCGGGTCGTGCGCGCAGGCGGGCCGGGCTGGTCGAAACCGGGCATCGGGCCTTCCGCCCCGGCAAAGTCGCGCTCGAACGGGTCTGAACCGGCGGCGCCCCATTGCGTAGGCAGCGCGCTTTTGCCATGACAGGGGCGCCGCGGCGGCCCGCGGCCTCCAGCCGTGCGAGGTTCAGGATGTCCAATCTGCCGCCCGCGGCGTTGAGCGAGCTTGGCGCGCTACTCGGCCCCCGTCTGGTCGCTTCGGCCGCCGATCGCGAGTTGCACGGCCGGAATGAGACGCATTTCCCCCATCTGCCCCCCGACGCGGTCGCCTACCCCGAAACCACCGCCGAGGTCGCCGCGCTGATGGCGATCTGCGCGCGCCACGGCGTGCCGGTCACGGCCTGGGGCGCGGGCAGCTCACTGGAAGGGCACGCGCTGGCGCTGAAGGGCGGGGTCACGGTGGATTTCGCCCGCATGGCACAGGTGCTGGAGGTGCGGGGCGAGGATATGGTGGCCCGTGTGCAGCCCGGCCTCACCCGCGAGGCGCTGAACACCGCGTTGCGCGCGACGGGGCTGTTCTTCCCGGTCGATCCCGGCGCCAATGCCTCGCTCGGCGGCATGGCCTCCACCCGCGCCAGCGGCACCACGGCGGTGCGCTACGGCACGATGCGGGACAACGTGCTGGCGCTGGAGGTGGTGCTGGCCGATGGCCGGGTGATCCGCACCGGCACGGCGGCGCGCAAATCCTCGGCGGGCTATGACCTCACCGCGCTCTTTGTCGGGGCCGAGGGCACGCTGGGCCTGATCACCGAACTGACGCTCCGCCTGCAGGGCCAGCCTGAAGCGGTCTCGGCCGCCGTCTGCGCCTTCCCGGCGATCGGTCCGGCGGTCGAGGCGGTGATCGCCACCATCCAGTCGGGCATTCCGATGGCGCGGATCGAATTCGTCGATGCCGCCACCGTCGCCGCCTTCAACGCGCGTGATCACGCCGGGATGCCGGAACAGCCGCACCTGCTGGTCGAATTCCACGGCTCGCCTGCCGCCGTTGCCGAACAGGCCGAACGCTTTGGCGAGATCGTGGCCGAGGCGGGCGGTGAAGGCTTTCGCTGGGCCTCGCGCCCCGAAGACCGCGCGGCGCTGTGGCGGATGCGGCACAACGCCTACTACGCCTGCCTCGCCCTGCGTCCCGGCTGCACCGCCTGGGTGACGGATGTCTGCGTGCCGATCTCGCGCCTTGCCGAGGCGGTGGAGGAAACGCGGGCCGACATTGCGGCCTCGTTCATCCCCGGCCCGATCCTCGGCCATGTCGGCGACGGCAATTTCCACGCGATCCTGCTGGTCACGCCGGGCAACGCGGCCGAGGCGGCCGAGGCGAAACGGCTGACCGACCGGATGGCCGACCGCGCGCTGCGCCTTGGCGGCACGGTGACCGGCGAGCATGGCATCGGCATGGGGAAACTCGATTACATGGAACGTGAGCATGGCGCAGGGTGGGATGTGATGGGGCAGATCAAGCGGACGCTCGACCCGGCGGGGCTGCTCAATCCGGGCAAGATGGTGCGGGGGAACTGATGGCCGCCGACAGTGCCGAGGGCTTCGCCCGCAGCTTTGCGCAAGGGTGGCTGGCGCAGGACATCGCGACCCTTGGCCAGCTTTTCGCCGAGGATGCGGATTTCCTCAGCCTGACCGGCGACTGGGCCGAGGGTCGCGTCGCGATCGAACGCACGTTGACGGCCGAATTCAAGGGCGCCTTCGCCCGGGCCCGGCTGGTGACCGGGCGCGCCAAGCTGCGCGTCCTCGGCCCCGGCGCGGCGGTAGTGCATCAGCGCTTTGTGCTCAGTGGCGTGCTGAACGCCGATGGCAGCGATGGCGGACGGATCGCCACGGTGCTGATGGCCGTCGTCACGCGGCAGGGGCCGGGCTGGGTTGCCGTCTCGGCGCAGTTCACGGCCGAGGGCTGACCCGTTCCCACCGTTGCAGCACGTCGCCGCCCAGCGGTTCGACCGACAGCAGCCGAAAGCGCGGCGCCCCGGCCAGCGTGCCGATGCCAAGCGCGCCGATCCCCGGCCGCCCCTCGGCCCCCAGCGCCAGACCGGCCGAAAACAGCATCAGGTCATCCACCAGCCCGGCGGCCAGCAGCGATGCGGCCAGCGCGCCACCGCCCTCGCAGAACACCCGCGTCAGCCCTTCCGCCCCCAGCGCCTGCAGCATTGCCGCCGGGGCAAGATGCCCCCCGTCCGGCGCCGCGACCGGGATCAGCCGCGCGCCCACGCCCAGCCAATGCGCGCGCTGCACGTCGGTCACCTGCGCCGGGTCGTGCAGCAGCCACAGCGGCGCCTCGGCCACCGTCCGCGCCAGTTGCCAGCCCTCGGGCAGATCGAGCCGCCGCGCCGCCACCAGCCGCACCGGCTGACGCAGCGGCCCGAAGCCGCGCACCGTCAGCAGCGGATCGTCGGCCCGCGCGGTGCCGCCGCCGATCAGCACCGCGTCATGCGCGGCCCGCATCGCGTGAACGGCATGGCGCGCCTCGGGCCCGGTGATCCATTTGCTTTCGCCGCCCGCCGTGGCGATGCGCCCGTCAAGGCTGGTGGCCAGCTTCAGCGTGACCATCGGACGACCTTGCATGATGCGGCTCAGGAACCCGCGATGGGCGCGGCGGGCGGCGGCGGCCTCGATCCCCTCGGTGACGTCAATCCCCGCGGCCCGCAGCATCGCGTGCCCGCGCCCCGCCACCCGGGGGTCGGGGTCGGTCAGCGCGGTTGCCACCCGCGCCACCCCGGCGGCAATCAGCGCCTCGGCGCAGGGCGGCGTCTTGCCGTGGTGGGCACAGGGTTCCAGCGTGACATAGGCGGTGGCGCCGCGTGCCGCCGTCCCGGCCTGCGCCAGCGCGCGCACCTCGGCATGGGGCCTGCCGCCAGCTTGCGTCCAGCCCCGCCCGACGATCCGGCCCTGATGCACCAGCACGCAGCCCACCGCCGGGTTGGGCCAGGTCTGCCCCAGCCCACGCGCGCCCAGCGACAGCGCGTGGCGCATGTGCCGGGCGTCGTCTTCGGCTGTCACTCTTCCGCGCCGGGCTGCGGGCGCAGCTCCAGCATGAACTTGTCGAAATCGCCCGCCGCCTGGAAGTTGCGGTAAACGCTGGCGAACCGCACATAGGCCACGGTGTCGATCCGGGCCAGCGTCTCCATCACGATCTCGCCGATCACCTTTGATGGCACATCGGTCTCGCCCAGGCTTTCCAGCCGCCGCACGATGCCCGAGATCATCTGGTCGATCCGCTCGGGGTCGATCGGCCGCTTCTGCATGGCGATGCGGATCGAGCGTTCCAGCTTGTCGCGGTCGAAATCCTCGCGCTTGCCAGAGTTCTTGATCACCACGAGGTCGCGCAGTTGCACGCGCTCGTAGGTCGTGAAGCGCCCGCCGCAGGCCGGGCAGAAGCGTCGCCGCCGGATCGCAACGTGATCCTCGGCGGGGCGCGAGTCCTTCACCTGGGTGTCGATATTTCCACAGAACGGGCAGCGCATGCTCTCTCCCTCGGGGGCGATCCTGACTTGTCCACAGGCACTATAGGCGAGCCGCCACAGTTTGGGTAGAGGGTCGCGAAGCCCACTAGATCGCCGGGCCGCAGGGTGTCGCGCGCGACACGGGCGGGCACCGATTGATCCCGGCTTGGTGATCCACCTTGTCGGCCCTGTCCGCTATCCTAGCTGTCATGGTAGACCAAGGAGACGCGCCATGACCCGCCTGACCGCCAGGGATTTCGACCAGAACCTGCTGGACCTTTACGATCACTACGCCCACGGCGTGATCACCAAGCGCGAGTTCCTTGAGCGTGCCACGAAATGGACGGTCGGCGGGCTGACCGCCGGGGCGTTGCTGAAGATGCTCAGCCCGGATTACGCGCTGGCCCAGCAGGTCAGCTTCACCGACCCCGCGATCCACGCCGGCTACACGCACTACGACTCGCCCAACGGCAACGGCTCGGTGCGCGCCTACCGCGTGCGGCCCGCGAACGGCGCCGCAAAACTGCCCGCCGTGGTGGTGGTGCACGAGAACCGGGGGCTCAATCCCTACATCGAGGACGTGGCGCGGCGGCTGGCCAAGGCCGGGTTCCTCGCCCTCGCGCCCGACGGGCTGACCTCGGTCGGCGGCTATCCGGGGAACGACGAGGACGGCACCACGCTGCAAAAGCAGGTCGATCCGGTCAAGCTGATGAACGACTTCTTCGCCGCGGTCGAGGTGCTGCTGGCCGACCCCGAAAGCACCGGCAAGGTCGGCATCGTCGGCTTCTGCTACGGCGGCGGCGTCGCCAACGCGGCGGCCGTCGCCTACCCCGAACTCTCAGCCGCCGTGCCCTTCTACGGCCAGCAACCCAAGGCCGACGACGTGCCGCGCATCAAGGCCCCGCTCCTGCTCCACTACGCCGAGCTTGACACCCGCATCACCGGCGGCTGGCCCGCCTATCAGGCCGCCCTCGACGCCAACCACAAGGTCTACGAGGCGCACATCTACCCCGGCGTCAACCACGGCTTCCACAACGACACAACGCCCCGCTACGACAAGGCGGCGGCGGAACTGGCCTGGGGTCGGACGGTGGCGTGGTTCGGCAAGTATCTCGCCTGACGCCCGTCAGTAGTGATACCGGCACTGGACGATGATCAGCGCATCTGCGGTCGGTTTATAGACCAGCCGATGCTCGCGGGTGATGCGGCGCGACCAGAACCCCGCAAGGTTGCCCTTCAAAGGCTCGGGCTTCCCGGTGCCCTCAAACGGATGACGCTGGCATTCCTTGATCAGGGTCGCGATCTTGCCGAATATCGCCGTGTCAGTGGCCTGCCAATGCAGCACCTGCTCCCACGCGTCGGCCGTGAAACTGACGTTCATCCCTCGGCGAGGCGGTCGAGGTCTTCCATCGTCTTGACCACGACCTCGCCGCGATCAAGCTGCGCGATCGACCGCCGCAGGGCCTCACGATTCGCCTTCGTCGCCAGCAGATAAGCCGTCTCGTCCATCGACTCGTAGTCCTCCAGCGAGATCATGACGACCGGCTGCCCGTTCGCGCGCGTCACAAGCACAGGCTCATGGTCATCATTCACCCGGTCCATCATGGCCGAGAGGTTCGCACGCAGTTCGGTGGAGGTGGTGTGTTTCATGCGGGGGAATGTACGTGATCGCGTACATGTGGTCAACACTACTGGCCATAGCCGCCACGCTGTTGACGGCCAATCCCCGCGAGAGCCTGACCGCTATGCAGAACGTTTGATTTCGCGGGACCACAACCAACGGCCAAGTACAAAGATCAGTATTGCCACAGGCAGGTCATAAATGAAGTTTGGCCCAAGACTCTGATTCATGCAAAACCAGCCCCACGCCTTGCACTCAAGCATATGGCGAGGAAACGTCACGGGCAGCACAACGAGCAAAAAAACTAGGTAGGCAACAGCAATCAAAGCCCACTCGGACAACAGATTCCGCGTCGAAAACGACCGATTTGCAAGCCCGAATGACATGACCCCTAAAATAAGAAAAGGAGATGCGAAAAGTAAAACCTCTCTCACCGCTGAATTCGGCATAACCTTTGCAATTTGAGAGTTGGTCTTTACAACAGCCACACTCAACCCGACAACAAACCCACATACCATCAGCAGCATTTGACGAAAAACAACAACTGTATCACGGCGATTCATTATCACTTATCTCTTCCTCGATTGCCAAGCTTGAGGCGCACCACCTCCCGCAAGAGCAAGAAAACGAGAAAAATTATCAAGAGCGGCCATAAGGAAAGAATTGTGTCCCGCGCCTCCGTAGCAAAGATGCCGATGTTGAAGCGGGAGACCACAAACCAAGATATTACGAGTACGTAAATCCACGGCTTCGTAAGCACTTGCACCAGCGCGGGAACCAATAGAGCAAGTAGCGGCATCCCTAATCCCTTTGCAATCGCCACGCCGCCATAACGTTATCGTGACTTGGGAAATCGCACAACAAGGACTTTACCGTTAGATCGCCCGCTGGCGACAGAGCACCTCCCCCCTCACTGATCCAGGAAACTCCGCAACTTCCTGCTCCGGCTCGGATGCTTCAGCTTCCGCAGCGCCTTCGCCTCGATCTGGCGGATGCGCTCGCGCGTCACCGAGAACTGCTGGCCGACCTCTTCCAGCGTGTGGTCGGTGTTCATGCCGATGCCGAACCGCATCCGCAGCACCCGCTCCTCGCGCGGGGTCAGGCTGGCCAGCACCCGCGTCGTGGTTTCCTTCAGGTTTTCCTGAATGGCGGATTCCAGCGGCAGGATGGCGTTCTTGTCTTCGATGAAGTCGCCAAGCTGGCTGTCTTCCTCGTCGCCGATCGGGGTTTCCAGCGAAATCGGTTCCTTGGCGATCTTCATCACCTTGCGAACCTTTTCCAGCGGCATCTGCAGCTTTTCGGCCAGTTCTTCCGGCGTCGGCTCGCGGCCGATCTCGTGCAGCATCTGCCGCCCGGTGCGCACCAGCTTGTTGATCGTCTCGATCATGTGCACCGGAATGCGGATGGTGCGGGCCTGATCGGCGATGCTGCGGGTGATCGCCTGCCGGATCCACCATGTTGCATAAGTGCTGAACTTGTAGCCGCGCCGATACTCGAACTTGTCCACCGCCTTCATCAGGCCGATGTTGCCTTCCTGAATAAGATCAAGGAATTGCAGCCCGCGGTTGGTGTATTTCTTGGCGATGGAGATGACGAGGCGAAGGTTCGCTTCGACCATTTCCTTCTTGGCCTGCCGCGCCTCTTTCTCGCCCTTCTGGACCTGATTGACGATCCGGCGATACTCGGAAATGTCGACGCCCACATACTGGCCGACCTGCGCCATTTCCGACCGCAGTTCCTCCACCTTGTCGCGGCTGCGTTCGATCAGCGCCTGCCAGCCACGCCCCGCCTTGTCGGCCATGCGGTCCAGCCAGGTCGGGTCAAGCTCGTAACCGCGGTATTCGTCGATGAATTCGCGCCGGTTGATGCGGGCCTGATCGGCGAGCTTCACCATCGACGAGTCGATCGACATGATCTTGCGGTTGATGCCGTAAAGCTGGTCGATCAGCGCTTCGATCCGGTTGTTGTGCAGGTGCATCGAGTTGACCAGCTCGACGATCGCGCTGCGCAGCTTCTGATAGGCGGCCTCGGCCTCGGCGGTGAAGGTATTGTCTTCGTTCAGCGTCGCCGACATGCGCAGGTCCTGCATCTCGGCAAGATGGACGTAGTGGCCCGCGATCTGTTCCAGCGTTTCCAGCACGCGCGGCTTCAGCGCGGCCTCCATCGCGGCCAGCGACATGTTGGACTGCTCGTCGTCCTCCTCGTCGTCGTCCGAGCGCATCAGCGGGTTGCCGTCGGCATCCAGCTCGGGCTCGTCCGCACCGCCCGCCGCGCGGGCGGACCCGCCGCCGACCTCGACCCCCTCGAGGCTCGCGCCCTCAAGTTCGCCGTCTTCGTCCATCGTGCGGCCGAAGGTCGCCTCAAGGTCGATCACGTCGCGCAGCAGGATGTCTTCGCTGAGCAGTTCATCGCGCCAGATCGTGATGGCCTGGAAGGTCAGCGGGCTTTCGCAGAGCCCGAGGATCATCGTGTTGCGGCCGGCCTCGATGCGCTTGGCGATGGCGATCTCGCCTTCGCGGCTGAGCAGTTCGACCGAGCCCATCTCGCGCAGATACATCCGCACCGGATCGTCGGTGCGGTCGAGCGTTTCCGTGGTGGAGGTGGACACCGCGACCTCGCGCGAGGTCGAAACCTCGACCAGTTCGCCGCCCTCGGCCTCGCCCTCTTCGGCCTCGTCGTTCTCGATGACGTTGATGCCCATCTCGGACAGCATCGACATCACGTCCTCGATCTGCTCCGACGACACCTGTTCGGGCGGCAGAACCTGATTGAGCTGATCATAGGTGATGTAGCCACGCTCGCGCGCGTCGGCGATCATCCGCTTGACGGCCGCCTGGCTCATGTCAAGCGAGCTGTCGGCTTCCTGCTCTTCGGTCTTGGCGTCGTCAGTGTCTTTGGCAGCCATGGAAGCTCCTCGCGAAGGCCGAATCGTTCGGCCGGTGTATCGAATCAATAGCGCGAATCACAGGGGCGGAAAGAGATCAGCCCTTTTTCTTTACCCAGACCTCGGCATCGATCAGGCTTTGCAGATGCGCCGACAGGGCCGCGCGGTCCTCGCCAAGGTCGTTGCCATCCTCGTTATGCGCGCGTCCGGCCCGGTTGTGGGCGTCGGCGGCCTGCGTCAGGCGCCAGGTCACGCCCTCGTCGGCCAGGCCGTCAAGATCCTCCGACGCTTCGCTGATCTCCCGCTGCACGCCGCGGGCGGCCTCCAGCTTCGCCAGTTCCTCGGCCAGGCACATCGCGGCTAGCTCGGAATCGCCCGCCTCGCGGACAGGTGGCGCGATCCGCACGTGGGCGAGCGCGAACAGCCTTTCAAGGTCATCGCCCGCCACCGCCGCGATCTTTTCCCTGAGCGCGGCCGGATCGTCGATGTCGGCATGGCGCAGAATCGCGTCGCGCAGCCGGTCGTAGCCCGCCCCGTGCAACTCCAGCCGCTCCATCTCGCCCTCGAAGCGGTGGATCAGCGCGGGATGCGCGATCAGCGTGGCCAGGATCACCGCCTCGCGCAGCCGCTCGCCGGTGGCCGCATCGTCGGCGGCCAGCAGCGAGCCGCGGGTCGAGGGCAGCGGCGCCAGGGGCGTGAAGGACGCCGAACCCCGACGGTTGGCGGGCGGCCGCCGGGTGCCGAACAGCTCCCACCGCAGTTGCTTGATCGCCTCGCCGTAATGCGCCCGGATCGAGGGATCCTTGATCCGCGTCAGCGCGGCGCGCAGCGTCTTGTCGAGTGTCGCCTTGCGTTCCGGGCTGTCGAAGACCTTGCCCTCGGTCTCGCGCCGCCAAAGCAGCGCGACCATCGGCAGCGCCGCGTCGAGTTGCTTTTGCAACGCCGCAGCCCCCGGCCCGCGCAGGATCTCATCCGGGTCTTTGCCGCCTTCGAGGATGGCAAAGCGCAGCCCCTGCCCCGCCTCCAGCAACGGCAGCGCCAGGTCGACCACCCGCAACGCGGCGCGCAGCCCGGCCGCGTCGCCGTCCAGCGCAATCACCGGCTCGGGGTGAATGCGCCACATCAGCCGCAACTGCTCCTCGGTCACCGCCGTGCCGAGCGGCGCCACCGCTGCCTCGAAGCCGCCTTCGACCAACGCGATCACGTCCATGTAGCCTTCGGCCACGATCAGTTGCTGGCCCTTGCCTGCGGCATCCCGCGCGGGGCCGTGGTTGTACAGGCTGCGGCCCTTGTCGAACAGTTCGGTTTCCGGCCCGTTGATGTATTTCGCCCGCGCGTTGGGGTCGAGCGCGCGGCCGCCAAGGCTGATCGCCCGCCCGCGCGCATCGCGGATCGGAAAGATCACCCGGCCCCGGAACCGGTCATAAGGCTCGCCGCTGCCCTCGGGCCGCGCCGCCAGCCCCGCATCCACGACCAGGTCGCCCGCCACGCCCTTGGCCCGCAGATGCGACCACAGCGCCTGCCGCGCATCGGGCGCCCAGCCAAGCTCGAACCGCGCCTGCGACGCCTCCGGCAACCGCCGCCGCGCCAGATAGTCGCGCGCCACGCCGCCCACCCCGGCCCGCAGTTGCAGCCGGTAGAACTGCACCGCCTGTTCCATCACCTCGGCCAGTTGCCCGCGCCGGTCGGCCTGCTGCGCCGCCACCGGATCGCGCGCGGGCACCGGCATCCCGGCCTCGCGTGCCAGCAGTTCCACCGCCTCCATGAAGCCCATGTTCTCGGTCTCGCGCAGAAAGGTCAGCGCGTCGCCCTTCGCGTGGCAACCGAAGCAGTAGTAGAACCCCTTGCGGTCATCGACGTGGAAGCTGGCCGACTTTTCCTGATGGAACGGGCACGGCGCCCAGTAATCACCCTTGCCCTGGTTCGAGCGGCGCATGTCCCACACGACCTTGCGCCCCACCACCTGGGAGAGCGACACGCGCGAGCGCAATTCTTCGAGAAATCCGGGGGGCAGACTCATGGCGCGAATATCGGCCCCCGCGGGGGCCAAGTCCAGAGCTTGTCAGCCCCATCCGGGCCGGTCGGGTCAGCCCTTCAGGTCCGCGCCGCGACCGCCGACATCGCCGCCGCGATCTCGTGCACCGCGGTACGGGCCATCGAGCGCATGACGAGGATCACCAACCCCTCGCCGTCGCGCCAGATCACCGCCATCATGTGACCCAGCGCCGAGCGCGCCGCCGCACCTTCGCCAAAGGCCGAGGGCCGCAGGTCCAGCGGCACCAGTCGCGCCAGCACCTGATCAGCCCCCGGCCCCGCCAGCCGCAGGGCGGCCCAAGCGTCGGTCTGATCGGTCAGCGCGGCAAGCCCGTCCAGCGCCACCGGATCGGCGTTCAGCACGAAGACCTGCCCCCGCCCGGACCAGACGATGCGCGCGTCCCCCTTGGCCTGGGTCGCGTTCGGCGCCGGAAAGGCCAGCCCCAGTGCCGCCGTCAGCGCGTCGGACACGGCCCCCTGCTGGCCCGCGAACGGCGCCACCGAGGTGATGCGCGCAATCCCGGCATCGGTCAGCGTGAAGGCGCCATGCGTGACCGGCACCAGCCCCTCGGTCGCCGAGGTTGCGATCAGTTCAGCCACGGGCACGGCCTCCTTCCGGATCGAAGAACACGGGGTCCACCACTTCGCACATCACCTCGACCTTGCGCAGATGATCGACGAGGCGAACCGTCTCGCCATGCCGGGCGCGCCCGTCGATCAGGAAGCCAAGGCCAAGGTAGCTGTCCACCGTCGGCGACCAGCAGACCGAGGTGACATAGCCCTGATCGTGCTCGCGTTTCGCCGGGTCGGTCTTGCGGAAGAGATGCGCCCCCGCGCCGATCTGACGGTCGGGGTCGATCGGGCGCAGGCCCACCAGTTGCTCGCGCTCGGGCCCCACCATGCCGGGGCGGGCGGCAGAGGCCTTGCCGATGCAATCCTTCTTCGCGCCGACCATCTTTTCCGCGCCGATGTCGAAGGCGGTGGTGCGGCCGTGAATCTCGGCATGGGTGATCAGGCCCTTCTCGATCCGCAGCACGTTCAGCGCCTCCATCCCGTAGGCGCCGCCCCCCATCGTTTCGGCCCGCGCCACGAGGTCGCGGAACAGCGCGGCGCCATACCGGGCGGGAACCGCGATTTCATAGGCGTGTTCCCCCGAGAACGAGATCCGGAAGAGCCGCCCCTGCACGCCCGACACGCTGACCGACCCGCAGCCCATGAAGGGCCAGTCCTCGGGCTTCAGACGTTCGTCCAGCACCGAGTTCAAAAGGTCGCGCGCCCTCGGCCCCGCCACGGCGAACTGCGCCCATTGCTCGGTGACCGAGATGAAGCGCAGATCCCAGTGCGGACGCAGCGCCTGATGCACGAAGTCGAGGTGCCGCATCACCAGACCCGCCGCCGCGGTGGTGGTGGTCATCAGGTAGTGATTTTCGGCAAGGCAGGCGGTGGTGCCGTCGTCCATCACCAACCCATCCTCGCGCAGCATCAGGCCATAGCGCACGCGGCCCGGTTTGAGGGTGGAAAACGTGTTGGTGTAGACGAAGTCGAGGAAGGCGCCCGCATCACGGCCCTGAATGTCGATCTTGCCCAGCGTCGAGACGTCGCAGACCCCCACCCGCTCGCGCACATAGCCCACCTCGCGGTCGCAGGATTCGCGCCAGTTCGCCTCGCCGGGGCGCGGGAAATAGCTCGGGCGATACCAGAGCCCGGCCTCGATCATCGGCGCGCCGCGCGCCACGCTCGCGTCATGGCTGGTGGTGAAGCGTTGCGGCGCGAAGCCCTCGGCCCGGCCCCCGGCGCCGATCGCGGCGATCGAGGTGGGAACGTAGGGCGGGCGGAACGTCGTGGTGCCGGTCTCGGGGATGCCCCGGCCCGTCGCATCGGCCAGCACCGCCAGCGCGCCAACGTTGGAATTCTTGCCCTGATCCGGCGCCATGCCCTGGGTCGTGTAGCGCTTCATGTGTTCGACCGACGCATAGTTTTCCTGCGCCGCCAGCCGCACGTCCTTCACTGTCACGTCGTTGGCAAAGTCGAGCCAGGCGCGCTTGTCGCCCTCGACCACCCAGAGCGGGCTGATCGCATAGGCGCCGTCCTCGGCCTTCGGCACCGCGAGGTCGGGCGCGGCCCGGCCCAGCGCGGCCAGCGCCACCCCGGCGGCGCGCGCGCCGTCCTGCAAGCATCCGGCCGTCGTGAACACCCCCGCCGCCGCGCCGCAGGCCGTCAGCCCCGGCGCCGCGCCAGGCGCAGGCACGAAGGCGGCAATCTCGGGGGTCCACACCGGCCGCCCGTTCATGTGGCAGGTCAGGTGCAGGGTCGGGTTCCAGCCACCCGAGACGGCAAGGCAATCGGTCTCGATCCGCCGCTCGCCGTTCTGGTCGCGCACGGCGACCCATTCAAGGCCATGCCGCCCGGCCGTGCCCACCACCTGCGCGCCGCGATAGACGCGATAATCGCCATCGACCGATGCGTCGGGGCGGCTGTCGATCACGGCGGCCACCTTGATGCCCGCCGCCACCATCTCGTCCGCCGTCCTGCGCGCGCTGTCGTTGTTGGCGAAGACCGTCACCGCCCGGCCCGGCGCCACGCCCCAGCGGTTGACATAGGCGCGCACGGCCGATGCCATCATGATGCCCGGCCGGTCGTTGTCGGCGAAGGCAATCGAGCGTTCCAAGGCCCCTGCGGCCAGGATCGCCTGCCCCGCCACGATGCGCCAGAAACACTCGCGCGGGCGGGCGCCGGGGGCGGCCACGTGCAGGCCCACCCGCTCCAGCGCGGAATAGGTGCCGTGGTCATAGGCCCCCGTCACCGCCGTGCGCGTCATCAGCCGCACGTTGGGCATCGCCGCCAGTTCCGCCAGCACGCCCTCGGCCCAGTCGCGCTGCGGCTGGCCGTCGATCTCGCCGGCATCGGCCAGCAGACGGCCGCCCATGCGGCTGTCTTCCTCGGCCAGGATCACCTCGGCCCCGGCCCGCGCGGCGGTCAGCGCCGCCATCAGCCCGGCCGGACCGGAGCCGATCACCAGCACGTCGCAGAACGCGAAGGCCTTTTCATAAAGCCCCTCGTCATGCTTGCCCGACAGGCGGCCCAGCCCCGCCGCGCGGCGGATCATCGGCTCGTAAAGCCGTTCCCAGAGCGCGCGCGGCCACATGAAGGTCTTGTAGTAGAACCCCGCGCTGAAGAACGGCGCCATCAGGTCGTTTACCGCCAGCGCGTCATGGCGCAGCGAGGGCCAGCGGTTCTGGCTTTGCGCCGTCAGCCCCTCATACAGTTCCTGCACCGTGGCGCGCACGTTCGGCGTCTGTTGCGCGCCCTCCAGCACCTCGACCAGCGCGTTCGGCTCTTCCGACCCGGCCGTCAGCACGCCGCGCGGGCGGTGGTACTTGAAGCTGCGGCCGATCAGCCGCACGTCGTTCGCCAGCAGCGCCGAGGCGAGCGTGTCGCCCCGGAACCCGCTGTAGGTCACCCCGTCGAAGCGGAAGTTGAGCGGCGCCTTGCGGTCGATCAGGCCCTTGCCGTCGATCCTCATGCCGCGCCCTCCGCTTCAGCCGCCAGCCGCACCGACAGCACCGCATGTGTCACCGTATTGCGCTCCACCACCAGCCAGGCAGAGCAGCCCATGTCGTGATACCACAGGTCGCGTGTCACCCCGGCGGGGTTGTCGCGCAGGTGCAGGTAGGCGTCCCACGCCTCGGGCGCCGCACCCTCGCCGGGTCGGCGCAGATAGTCATCCGAGCCGTAATAAGTGAACTCGCGCCGGTCGCGGGGGCCACAGAGGGGGCAGGTGATGCGCATTTGTGATCCCTCAGTGCAGGTTGTGCTGGCTGCCGGTGCCTTCTTCATCAAGAAGATGCCCCGTCGCAAAACGATTGAGCTTGAACCGGCGCGCCACGGCGTGGCTTTCGCCCGTCGCCATCAGATGCGCCATGCACCACCCCGACGCGGGCACGGCCTTGAAGCCGCCGTAGTTCCAGCCCGCATCGACGAACAGCCCCTCGATGTGGGTCTTGTCGATGATGGGCGAGCCGTCCGGCGTCATGTCCATGATCCCGCCCCAGGACCGCAGCAGCTTCGCGCGCCCGATCATCGGCATCAGCGTCATGCCCGCCTCCATCACATGCTCGACCATCGGCAGGTTCCCCCGCGAGGCGTAAGAGGCGTAGAAGTCGAGGTCGCCGCCGAACACGAGGCCACCCTTGTCGGACTGGCTGATGTAGAAATGCCCCATGCCGAAGCTGATGACGTGGTTGATCACCGGCTTCAGCCCTTCGGTCACGAAAGCTTGCAAGACGTGGCTTTCGATCGGCAGCCGCATCCCCGCCATCGCCGCCACCTGACCCGACCGCCCGGCCACCACCATGCCGACCTTGCGCGCCTTGATCGCGCCGCGCGTGGTCTGCACGCCGGTCACCCGGCCGTTCTCGATGTCGATCCCGGTCACCTCGCAGTTCTGGATCAGGTCCACCCCGCGCTGATCGGCGCCGCGCGCATAGCCCCAGGCTACCGCATCGTGCCGTGCCGTGCCGCCGCGCGGGTGCAACAGGCCGCCGTAGATCGGAAAGCGGGTCTGCTCGAAATCGAGATAGGGCAGATGCTGGCGCACCCCCTCGCGGTCCAGCAGGATCGCGTCGTCGCCCTGATTGATCATCGCGTTGCCGCGCCGGGCGAAGGCGTCACGCTGCCCGTCGGAGTGGAACAGGTTGATCAGCCCGCGCTGCGAATGCATCACGTTGTAGTTGAGGTCGGCCTCCAGCCCCTCCCACAGCTTCATCGAGTGGCTGTAGAACTCGCTGTTGCCCGGCAGGAAGTAGTTCGCCCGCACGATGGTGGTGTTGCGCCCGATGTTGCCCGAGCCGAGGTAGCCCTTTTCCAGCACCGCGATCCTGGTCAGCCCGTGGTTCCTGGCCAGATAGTAGGCGGTGGCCAGCCCGTGCCCGCCGCCACCGATGATGATCGCGTCGTAGTCGGCCTTGGGGTCCGGGTTGCGCCAGGCGGGTGTCCAGCCCTTGTTGCCGAACAACCCTTCCTTGATGACCCTGAGGCCCGAATAGCGCATGACGCCGCTCCTTCACGTTCCGGTCCAAGTGAACCGGGAATATCCCCGGTTTACAAGGACGGGCGGACCGAAACCTCGCCAGCATGCGACAAAATCAGTCGTTTTTGCCCTGACCGCCCAGACCGGAGCGGGGCGCCCCCCACTTTCGGTCTGCAAGTATCCTCGGGGAGCGCGAGGGACAGACAGCCCCTCGCTTCTGCCCTCACAACCCCTTGGAACGGTAGCTTTTCGCCACCCGCCCGATCGCCACGATATAGGCCGCGACCCGCAGATCGGTCACGTCGTTGCGGCCGTGCCAGACCTCGCGCATCGACTGGTAGGCGGTCCGCATCGTGTCATCGAGACCCGAGCGCACCAGCTCCAGTTCGCCCGCCCCGCGCAGGTAGCCCTGCTTGAAGCCGGGTGAGAGCGTCCAGCCAAGGCCCTTGTCGGACGACAGCCGCTCCAGCTCGTCGATCAGCATCTGGTGGCGCGCTTCCTCTTGGCGCCGCTGCATCCGGCCAAAGCGGATGTGGCCGAGGTTCTTGACCCATTCGAAGTAACTGACCGTCACGCCGCCCGCGTTGGCATACATGTCGGGGATGATGACGATGCCCTTCTTGCGCAGGATCTCGTCCGCCCCGAAGGTGATCGGGCCGTTCGCCGCCTCAATGATCAGCGGCGCCTTGATGCGGTCGGCGTTGGACAGGTTGATCACCCCCTCCATCGCCGCCGGGATCAGGATGTCGCAGTCGGATTCCAGCAATACGTTGCCGTTCGGCACATAGGTTGCGTCGGGGTAGTCCTTCACGCCGCTGTGGGTGGCCATCCAGTCCTTGACGCGCTGGATATCCAACCCGTCCTCGTCCCAGAGCCCGCCGTCGAACTCGATGATGCCCTTCACCTTGCAGCCGTCCTCGGTGCTCAGGAACAGCGCCGAGTGGTAGCCCACGTTGCCAAGGCCCTGCACGATCACCGTCTTGCCGTCGAGATCGCCCGACAGGCCGCAGGCGGCGCGCTCTTCGGGGTAGCGGAAGAACTCGCGCAGCGCGTATTGCACACCCCGCCCGGTCGCCTCGACCCGGCCCTGGATGCCGCCCGCGTTGATCGGCTTGCCGGTGACGCAGGCGCGGGCGTTGATGTCGGTGGTATTCATCCGGGCGTATTGATCGACGATCCAGGCCATCTCGCGCTCGCCGGTGCCCATGTCGGGGGCGGGCACGTTCTGGCTGGGGTTGATCAGGTCGCGCTTGATCAGTTCATAGGCAAAGCGGCGGGTGATCTGCTCCAGCTCGTGCTCTTCATACTGGCGCGGGTCGATGCACAACCCGCCCTTGGAGCCGCCGAACGGCGTTTCGACCAGCGCGCATTTGTAGGTCATCAGGGCCGCCAGCGCCTCGACCTCGTCCTGATTGACGTTCAGCGCATAGCGGATGCCGCCCTTGACCGGCTCCATGTGTTCGGAATGCACCGAGCGGTAGCCGGTGAAGGTCTCGATCTTGCCGCGCAGCCGGACGCCGAAGCGCACCGTGTAAGTCGAGTTGCAGACCCGGATCTTCTGTTCCAGCCCCGGCGACAGGTCCATCAGCGCCACCGCGCGGTTGAACATCATGTCGACGGAATCGCGGAAACTCGGTTCCCCCATGACGGCCATAGATCGTCCTCCCTGACGAAGGGGGCCCTTGATGCGGCCTCCCCTGGGGCGACAATTGACAGGTTTGCGCCCCGGAAAACACCCCTTTGGCAAGTGGAAATGCGAATCGGGCCATGTCGTGCGGGCGCGACGGGGTGATCGCGTGCCGACGGCGCCCGCAGGCGGCGGCGGCCCGAATGGCCGGATGTCGCCAGATCGGGAACAATGCCGACGAACGCGGCGCAGTGTTGAAGGGCTGCCCCGATCTCGACCGATTTCCGGTTAAGGGCGCCATAATTCGGCCGCAGGCATTGGTGTAAATGCAAGATGATGGATCGGTCCGGGCTGCCGCCAATGCCCGGGTCGACGGTGAAGATTGATGAGTATCAGCGGCACAGCTGCCGGGAGACGCAGGCCATGAAACGATTTCAACGCGGAAACTCTGATGCCAAGGGTCTTGCCCGGACCCTCATGCTCAAGGTGTCGCATTTCCGCGCCGACGAAACCGGCACGATGACCTTCTTCGCGATGATGCTGATCATCCTGATCTTCATGTGCAGCGGCATGGCGGTCGACCTGATGCGGCATGAACGGATGCGCTCGGCGATCCAGAACACCAGCGACGAGGCGGTGCTGGCAGCCGCCAACCTCGACCAGACGCTTGATCCGACGGCGGTTGTGAACGACTACTTCGCGAAGGCCGGGATGACCCCCTATCTGACGTCGGTCGTGGTCAACACCGCGTCCAACGCGCGTTCGGTGACGGCGACGACCACGGCGAGCCTGCCGACCTATTTCATGAAGCTTGAGGGGATCCAGACGCTCACCGCGAACGGGGCCAGCGCGGCCGAGGAAAGCATCGGCAACGTCGAGGTCGCGATCGCGCTCGACAACTCGGGCTCGATGACCCAGCAGGCGGTGTCGGGCACGACCACCACCTGCACGACCAGCAGGGGCAAGACGACCTGCACCACGACGACGCAGTACACCACCAAGATCCTCGCGCTGATCGCGGCGGCGAACAGCTTCGTCGACCAGATGTTCACCAATGTGGAAACCGGCGCGCTGACGATGTCGCTGATGCCCTACGACTCGCACCTCAGCATCGGCGACACGCTGATGGCCAACCTGAACGTGACGAGCGAGAATACGGTCTCCCAGTGCATCGACCTCCAGCCGAGCGATTTCAACACCACCGCGGTCAGCACGACCACGCTGTTGCAGCGCACCCCGTACATGGATAGCTGGGATACCGGCAGCTCGATGTCGAACATCGACTGCAACAGCAACTCCTACCGCGACTCGGTGGTGTTCTCGAACAACCCCGCGACGCTGCATACCCTGATCAACAGCTTGCAGGCCAGCGGCAACACCTCGATCGACACCGGGGTGAAATGGGCGTCCGCGACGCTGGACCCGGCTTTCCAGCCGGTGGTGAACAACCTGATTTCGGCCGGCACGCTGACATCGGCCTATGCCGGGCGCCCGGCGGCCTACAACGACCGCAACTTCATGAAGGTGCTGATCGTCATGACCGACGGCGAGAACACCACGCGCGGACAGATCAACCCCGGCTATTATTCCGGCAACTCGGGCTACTTCGTCAGCGGCACCTCCACCTACTGGTCATGGTACGACTCCACCAAGGGCTCCACCCCTTATTACTGGAGCTACGACGCCAAGTGGCACACGTCCAACTACTACAAGGGCGCGAAATCGCAGCCTTGCACCTCGTCCTGCACCAACATCACCGTGTCCGACACAAAGGCGGCGGCGACCGCGACGCAATGGACCTGGCCGCAGATCTGGGCGAAGTGGCCGGTGCAGTATTTCGTCAACACCTACATCGGCGCGGTCTACGGCAGCTCGGGTGCAACCACCTGGATGAACAAGATCGTCACCCAGGTGCAGGCCACGACCATGGACACGAACCTGCACAACATCTGCACGGCGGCCAAGGCGAACGGGGTGCTGATCTATGCGATCGGCTTCCAGACGACGACGCACGGCGCCTCGGTGCTGACCGACTGCGCCACCAGCCCGGCGTTCTACTTCGACGCGGAAGGCACCCAGATCTCGACCGTGTTCGCGACCATCGCATCGAGCATCGTTCACTTGAGGCTGACGCAATGACCAAGATGTTGCACAACGTCTGGCAGCGCCTTCGGGCCGCCAGACGGTCGGAGGCCGGCAACGCCACCGTTGAATTCGTGATGGTGTTCCCGATCTTCATGATGATCTTCTTCCAGTCGTTCGAGGCCGGCTGGCTGATGGTCCGCGCCACGATGTTGCAGCGCGCGCTGGATCTGACGGTCCGCGACCTGCGGCTGGGGCATTTCACCAACCCGACGAACGCGACGATCAGCACCGAAATCTGCAGCTATGCCATCACGATCGCCAACTGCAGCACCTCGCTGCTGGTCGAACTGACGCCCGTCAATACCGCGACCTGGGCGATGCCCTCGAACAGCGCCACCTGCGTCAACCGCGCCGCGACGATCCAGCCCGTGACCACCGTCCAGCAGGGCGTGGGCGACCAGATGATGCTGATCCGGGTCTGCGCCATCGTCAACCCGCTGTTCCCAGGCACCAGTTGGGGTCTGAACCTGCCGCTTGACGCCACCGGGGGCTTTGCGCTGATCGCGACCTCGGCCTTTGTCAACGAACCGAGTTGAGGACAGGATGAACCGCATCAGAACACGACTTGGCGCCTTTCTTCGTGACACCCGCGGCGCCGTGACGGCCGAGGCACTGGTGGCACTGCCATTGCTGATCTGGGCGCATCTTGCGACCTATCAGTATTTCGATGCGTTCCAGACCCTGGCCCGGAACCAGAAGGCCACCTACACGCTGGCCGATGCGATCTCGCGCCAGACCGGGACGGTGACGCCGGCGTTCATCACAGGCATGAACACGCTTTACGCCTACCTGGACGGCAGCGTGGCCGAGAGCACCGCGATCCGTGTCACCTGCATTTCGTGGAACCCCGCGCTGGGATCAAGCGGGCAGTATTATGTGGTCTGGTCTGACGCGAGCGGGGCGGGCGCCGCGCTGACCAGCACAACCTTGCAAAGCCTGATCTCGCGGTTCCCGGTGATCGCGGCCAGCGACACGCTGATCATGGTCGAAACGAAAATCGGCTACACGCCGGCCTTCAAGATCGGGCTGCAACCGCAGATGCTCAACTCCTACGTCATCACACGGCCGCGCATCAGCCCGCAGGTGGTCTACAGCAGCTCCTAGAGCGAATTGCGTTCTATCTGACGCAAGGACATCAGAGTTCGCCCAAGTCTTGGGGCGAATTCTGATTCAAGAGGAACGCAATCCGCTTTGGCCGGGCCTGCCCCCGCTCTGTGTCGTGGCGCACACTCAGCGCGCGTGGTCAGCGACTTGCGCGCGCCGTCGCAAGGACTACCTTCGGTTCCAACGAAGGAGACCGCACATGTCGATCAGACCCGTCATTTCCAAGTCCAGCGCCCAACCCACGATGGAAGGCGCCGGGGTGCACCTGCACCGCGCCTTCGGCTTTGGCGACCCCAGCGAAGCCGACCCGTTCCTGTTGTTCGACGACTTCCGCAACGAACGCCCGCAGGATTACCTGAAAGGCTTCCCCTGGCACCCGCACCGCGGCATCGAAACCATCACCTACGTGCTGTCGGGCACCGTCGAACACGGCGACTCCCTGGGCAACCGCGGCCTGCTCGGCGCGGGCGACGTGCAATGGATGACCGCGGGTTCCGGGATCATGCACCAGGAAATGCCCAAGGGGAACGCCAAGGGCCAGATGCATGGCTTCCAGCTCTGGGCCAACCTGCCCTCGCACCTCAAGATGACGCAGCCGCGCTATCAAGACGTCAAGGGCGCCGACATCCCCGAGATCGTGGAGGATGACGGCACCGTGGTGCGCGTCATCACCGGCGATTTCTGGGGCAGGTCCGGCCCGGTCGACGGCATCGCCGCCGACCCGCAATACCTTGATATCTCGGTCCCACCCGGCAAGCGCAAAAGCTTCGGCATCGACACCCGCCGCAACGCCTTCGCCTATGTCTTCCAGGGCGCGGGCCGCTTCGCCGACGCCTCGGCCCCGCAGGGCGTGCTCTTGGAAAAAGAGGTGATGGGCCGCGAGGTCAACATGCGCGACCTGTCGGGCAACCGCACCCTGATCCGCTTCGGCGCGGGCGACGAGGTGACGGTGCAGGCGGGCGACGCGGGCATCCGCTTCCTGCTGATCTCGGGCGCACCACTCGAAGAGCCGGTGGCCTGGCACGGGCCGATCGTGATGAACACGCGCGAGGAACTGGTGCAGGCGATGGCCGAACTGCGCAACGGCACGTTCATCAAACCGGCGCATTAGGCGCCCCCGGGGCGTCCGGCCCCACGGGGCCGGGCGTCCGCCCGGCGACCTGATCCGGTGGACAGAAAACCGGCGATCGCCTACGATTCCTTCCGGCCCGCCCGTTCGAAGGATCAGCCATGAACCCCAAGGTCGATCAATTCCTGATCCGGGCCGAAAGCTGGCGCGACGAACTTTCCGCGCTCCGGGCGATCCTGCTCGACACGCCCCTGACCGAAGACCTGAAGTGGGCCAAGCCCTGCTATTCCCTGAACACCGGCAACGTCGCCGCCCTCGCCGGGCTGAAGGACCACTGCTGGCTGATGTTCTTCAAGGGCGCCCTGCTGGACGACCCTGATGGCATCCTCCGGAAGGCGGGCGAGAACTCGCAGTCCATGCGCATGATCCACCTGACCAGCGTCGCGCAGATCGAGGCGATGGCACCGACGCTGCGCAGCTATATCGACCGCGCCATCGCGGCCGAACAGGCCGGGATGAAGGTGCCCAAGCCCCTGAGCACCGATCTTGTCTACCCCGAGGAATTCATCGCCCGGCTGGACGAAGACCCCGACCTGCGGGCCGCCTTTGACGCGCTGACGCCGGGGCGGCGGCGGGCCTATAACCTGTTCTTCACCGCGCCCAAGCAATCGAAAACCCGCGCGGCGCGGATCGAGAAATCTGTGCCGCGCATTCTTGACGGCAAGGGGCTGGACGACCGGTAGCCCGCGATGCCGCTTTGGGGCCGAAATCGGTGTCCACGTCGGTGCGGTTTCGGTGTGGTTTCGGTGTGGTTTCGGTATCGGAAAAATCACGCCTTTTCCGCCGCTTGATGCCGAGACGCCGCGATTTTCACACGGCCTCGGCGCGCACCGGCAAGACTCTGTTAACCCGCCCCCACCGCCCGCAGCGCCATCTCGGCATAGATCGCCTCGACCTCGGCGCGGGCAAGGCGGCCGCCGTCGCGGAACCATTGCGTGACCCCGGTCAGCATCGCGATCAGCGCGCGGGTGGCGAGTTTGGCATCGGGCACCCGGAAGGCGCCGACGGCGACGCCATCGCGCAGGATCGCCTCCAGCGCGTCCTCGTAGGCGTGGCGCTGGCGCTCGACCAAGGCGAAATTCGCGGGCGTCAGGTTGCGCAACTCCATGTAAGCAATGAAAACTTCGGCCGGGCGGTCGAGGTGGAAGCGGACGTGGAAGCGGGCGAAGGCGGCAAGGCGCGCGCGCGGGTCCGCCGCCATCGGCTCGGTGGCAAGCGCGGCGAGAAGCTCGTCCATGTGACCGCGCATCAGGTCGTACAGCAGCGTCTGCTTGTCCGGGGTGTAAAGATAAAGCGCCCCCGCCTGCACCCCCACCCCGGCGGCGATCTGGCGCATCGAGACGGCGGCGTAGCCGTGCCGCGCGAACAGGTCGCGCGCCACGCTGCGCAGGCGCGGGCCGGTGATCTCGGCATGTGATCCGGTTTTGCGGGCCATCTCGCCAGAGTGATCTGAACGCCCGTTCAGTTCAAGGGGTGGCGCTTGCGGCCCGACCCGGCGCGGGGCTAAGGTCGTGCCGGAACCAGACCCGGACCTGCCGATGCGCCGCGCGACCCTGACCTGCCTTTGCGCCGCGCTGCTTGCGGGCTGCGCGCAGTTGCCCGACCTCGGCGCGGCCGGACAGGCCGCAGCGCAGGTCAGCGGCCCTTATCCGAAGCTTCAACCCCTGCCCGAGATCGCCGCGCGGAGCGCCGCCGTCACCGCAGTCGCGACTTTGAGCCAGCGTGCGTCCGCGACGGATGCACAGGTTGGCGCGCTGCGGGCACGCGCCGCGGCTCTGGCGCCGCCGGTGCTGGACCCGGTGACGCTGGCGCGGCTGAACGCGGCGCTCGCGGCGCGTGACGGCAACGGCGACGGTGGCTGAGCGGCGCGTTGCAAGGCCGGGCGCAACAGGCTAACAGACGCCGGAACCCCCGAACCACGGAGAGCCCCATGCCCGACCCCTTGCGCCTTGGCATCGCCGGACTGGGCACCGTGGGGCGCGGCGTCGTGAAGATCGTGCAGCGCCACGCCGACCTGATCGCGGCGCGCGGCGGGCGACCGGTGGTGATCACCGCCGTATCGGCGCGCAACCGCACCGCCGACCGGGGCGTGGACCTGTCGGCCTATGCCTGGGAAGACGATCCGGTGGCGCTGGCGCAGCGCGCCGACGTGGACATTTTCGTGGAACTGATGGGCGGGTCCGAGGGCGCAGCGCGGGCCGCGACCGAAGCCGCCATCGCGGCGGGCAAGGATGTGGTGACCGCCAACAAGGCCCTGCTGGCCCATCACGGCCAGCGGCTCGCCGAGGCGGCCGAGGCAAAGGGCGCGGTGATCCGCTTCGAGGCAGCGGTGGCCGGTGGCATCCCGGTGATCAAGGCGCTGACCGAGGGGCTGGCGGGCAACCAGATCACCCGCGTGATGGGCGTGATGAACGGCACCTGCAACTACATCCTGACCCGGATGGAAAACACCGGCCTGCCCTATGCCGAGGTCTTCGCCGAGGCGCAGGGGCTGGGCTATGTCGAGGCCGACCCGACGCTGGACGTGGGCGGGATCGACGCGGGGCACAAATTGGCCCTGCTGGCGGCCATCGCCTTCGGCACCCGCGTCAGCTTCGACGCGGTGGACCTGGAGGGGATCGAGCGCGTCTCGATCGACGACATCCGGCAGGCCGCCGACATGGGGCTGCGCATCAAGCTGCTGGGGGTGGCGCAGATGACCGGGCGCGGGCTGGAACAGCGCATGTCGCCCTGCCTGGTGCCCGCCGACAGCCCGCTGGGGCAGTTGCCCGGCGGCACCAACATGGTGGTGCTGGAGGGCGACTCGGTCGGGCAGATCGTGCTGCGCGGCGCGGGCGCGGGCGAAGGCCCGACCGCCAGCGCGGTGATGGGCGACGTGATCGACCTGGCGCGCGGCACGCGGCTGTCCACCTTCGGGCGACCTGCCGCCTCGCTGACGGCGCCGATCCCGGCCAAGGCGACGGCGCCCGCGGCGCATTACCTGCGCATGACCCTGCAGGACAAGCCGGGCGCTTTGGCGAAGATCGCCACCGTGCTGGGCGAGGCCGGCGTGTCGATCGACCGGATGCGGCAATATGGCCACGCCGACGGTACCGCGCCGGTGCTGATCGTCACGCACAAGACGACGCGCGACGCGATCGACCTGGCGCTGGCGGGCTTTGCCGCCACCGGCGTGATGGTGGGCGAAGCAGTCGCGCTGCGCATCGAGCCGGTCTGAGGGCATGGACTGGTTCCAGCCCGTCGACCTCTATTGCGAACGCACCAGCACCGCCTTCTGGGCCGAGCCGGTGAATGCACTAAGCAACCTCGCCTTCCTGCTTGCCGCAGTCTGGGGCGCGCGGGTGGCGCGGGCGCGCGGCGACCGTGACCCGCTGGTGCTGGCGCTGATCGCGCTGGCGGCGGCGATCGGGGTGGGTTCGTTCCTGTTCCATACCTTCGCCCTGCGCTGGTCGGAACTGGCAGACACGCTGCCGATCTGGGCCTTCGTTTCAGTGTTCGTTTATGTCGCCATCGCGCGGATGGGCCGGCGGACGCCACATCCGCTGACCGCCGTGGGGCTGTTCGCCCTCTTCCTCTATATCGCCTGGTCGGCAGCGCAGGAGGGCACCGCGCCGACACTTCCGGCACGGCCGGACCCGCTGAACGGCTCGGGCCAATATGCGCCGGCCGTGCTGGCACTGGCGGTCTTCACCGCGATCACCTGGGTCCGGCATCACCCGATGCGCGGCTGGATCCTTGGCGCCGCCGCCACGTTCAGTCTCTCTCTGGCCTTTCGCACCATCGACCGGACGGTCTGTTCCGGCTTTCCGCTGGGCACGCATTTCCTGTGGCACCTGTGCAATGCACTGATGATCGGTCTGCTGCTGCAGGTGATCGTTCGCAGCCGGGGCCAGACGATGGCGCGCTCCCGCGTCTGTTAGCGCAAGCGCGACTTGTTCCGGGGGCGCGCTTCGGGCTAGGACGGGCGCGAGACATTGCACCCGAAGGAAGATCCCATGGCCGATGCCGTCGAATTTCATGACCGCCTGTTGTCGCTGGGCCTGGCCCGCGTGTCCGAGGCCGCGGCGCTGGCATCCGCCCGCCTGATCGGGCGCGGCGACGAGAAGGCCGCCGATCAGGCCGCCGTCAACGCGATGCGCGACCAGTTGAACCTGCTCGATATCAACGGTGTCGTGGTGATCGGCGAGGGCGAGCGCGACGAGGCGCCGATGCTGTTCATCGGCGAGAAGGTCGGCACCGGCAGCGGCCCGGCTGTCGACATCGCGCTCGACCCGCTGGAGGGCACCACGCTGACCGCCAAGGACATGCCGAACGCGCTGACGGTGATCGCGATGGCGCCGCGCGGCACGCTACTGCACGCGCCCGACGTCTACATGGAAAAGCTCGCGATCGGGCCGGGCTATCCGGTGGACACGGTGACGCTGCACATGTCGCCGACCGAGCGGATCGCGGCGCTGGCCCGCGCCAAGGGCTGCGCGCCCTCCGACATCACCGTCTGCATCCTGGAACGCCCGCGCCACGAGGCGATGATCGCCGAGGTGCGCAAGACGGGCGCCTCGATCCGGCTGATCACCGACGGCGACGTGGCCGGCGTCATCCACTGTGCCGAACACGAGATCACCGGCATCGACATGTACATGGGCTCGGGCGGCGCGCCGGAAGGGGTGCTGGCAGCGGCGGCACTGAAGTGCATGGGCGGGCAGATGTATGGCAAGCTGCTGTTCCGCAACGATGACGAACGCTCGCGTGCGGCCCGCGCCGGAATCGCCGACCTGAACCGCATCTACACCCGCGACGAACTGGTGACCGCCGACGTGATCTTTGCCGCGACCGGCGTGACCGACGGGTCGATCGTGCACGGCATCAAGCGCGAGATCGGCTGGCTGACCACCGAGACGATCCTGATGCGGTCCAAGACCGGCTCGGTGCGGCGGATGACCTACCGCACGCCGGTGAAGTGATCGGCGGCGATGTGACACGCGCCTTCCTCGGGGTCGAGACTTCAGCGACGGGCCGCCGCTGGGTCGGCCCCACGGCCGAGGAGGACCGGCTGGCCGAGGCGATGGCGCAGACCACCCGGCTGCCCGCGCCGCTGGCGATGACGCTGGTGCGCCGGGGTGTGGCGCCCGAGGAGGCGGCGCGGTTTCTGGAACCGATGCTGCGCGACCTGCTGCCCGACCCGCTCAGCCTGCGCGACATGGGCACGGCGGCGGCGCGGTTCCTGCACGCGGTGAGGGCGCGCGAGCGGGTCGCGGTGTTTGCCGACTATGATGTGGACGGCGGCGCCTCGGCCGCGCTGCTGCTGATCTGGCTGCGCGCGATGGGGCGGCAGGCGACGCTCTACATCCCCGACCGCATCGATGAAGGCTACGGCCCCAACGTGCCCGCCATGCAGGCGCTGGCCGCCGCGCATGACCTGATCCTCTGCGTCGATTGCGGCACCCTCTCGCATGAGCCCATCGCGGCGGCGAAGGGCTGCGACGTGGTGGTGCTGGACCATCACCTGGGCGGCGAGACGCTGCCCCCGGCGCTGGCCGTGGTGAACCCCAACCGGCAGGACGAGTCGGGTGATCTGGGCCACCTTTGCGCCGCGTCGGTGGTGTTCCTGATGCTGGTCGAGGCGAACCGGCTGCTGCGCGCCGAGGGCACGCCCGGCCCCGACCTGATGGCGATGCTCGATCTGGTGGCGCTGGCGACGGTGGCCGATGTGGCACCGCTGACCGGGGTCAACCGCGCGCTGGTGCGGCAGGGGTTGAAGGTGATGGCGCGGCGCGAACGGCCGGGATTGGTCGCCCTTGCCGACGTGGCGCGGATGACCGAGGCGCCGACGCCCTATGCGCTCGGGTTCCTGCTTGGCCCCCGCGTCAACGCGGGCGGGCGGATCGGCGCCGCCGACCTTGGTGCCCGGCTGCTGGCCACCGCCGACCCGCATGAGGCGGCGGCTCTGGCGGAACGGCTGGACGCCCTGAACACCGAACGCCGCGAGATCGAGTTGCGGGTGCGCGAGGCCGCGCTGCGCCAAGCCGCGGCGCGGGGCCTTGATGGCCCGCTGGTCTGGGCGGCGGGCGAGGGTTGGCACCCCGGCGTGGTCGGCATCGTCGCCGCCCGGCTCAAGGAGGCCACCAACCGCCCCGCCGTGGTGATCGGCCTCGACGGAGACGTGGGCAAGGGCTCCGGCCGCTCGGTCTCCGGCGTCGACCTTGGCGCGGCGATCCACCGGGTCGCCGCCGAAGGACTGCTCCTGAAGGGCGGCGGGCACAAGATGGCGGCGGGCCTGACCGTCGCGCGCGACAAGCTGGAGGCGGCGATGGAACGGCTGGGCGAGTTGCTCGCGAAGCAGGGCGCGGGCGCGGGCGGCCCCGCCGACCTGCGGCTTGACGGCCTCTTGATGCCCGGCACGGTGACGCCCGCGCTGATCGAGCAGATCGAGTCCGCGGGCCCCTTCGGCGCCGCCGCCCCCGCCCCCCGCTTCGCCTTCGCTGCGCAGGCCGTCAGCAGCCGCCGAATGGGCGAGCAGCACCTGCGCCTGACCTTCGGCGACACCACCTGCCCGAAGCTGGAGGCGGTGGCCTTCGGCGCCTTCGACGGCCCGCTTGGCCCGCTGCTGGACGCGCCGGGCGCCAGCCGCTTCCATCTGGCCGGGCGGCTGGAGCTGAACACCTGGGGCGGCCGCACCAAGGTGCAACTGCGGCTGGAGGATGCGGCGCGGGCCTGAAGCCCTGTTCCCGCAATGGCATGACGAATTTGCGAAAATTCCTCTTGCGAGTCACGGCCGCTTCCCCTAAATCCGCCCCACCAACCGCGGCCCGTTCGTCTATCGGTTAGGACACCAGGTTTTCAACCTGGTAAGAGGGGTTCGACTCCCCTACGGGCTGCCATTCATCCTTGCAAGATGTTGATTTTGTTGCGCAATTTCCAAGCGCCAAAATCCTACTACAGATCTACTACAGCGAAAAATCAGCCCCTTTTGACCTGCCGAAGCGCCCGAACCGATCACGCATTCGTGAAGGCTAGTGTTCTGAGTCTGACGCTTGCTACCTGTTTCCTCTGACTTCATCGAGTTTGTCCAGCGCGCGTCGTTCACGGGTGAGGATGTCTTCGGCTGTTTTGGTCCAAGTGAACGGCTTTGGTTTTGTGTTGTGCTGCCCGAGGTAGTCGTAGATGGCGGCTTCCAGATCGTCGACGCTGGTGTAACTGCCTCTGCGGATGCGCCTTG